>JBIKQC010000594.1:0-2658 GCA_044349855.1 Saprospira sp. | reverse complement strand
TACTCGTTTTTTGGGTTTTGAAATAGGGGTAACTATTTCTTCACCCCAAAAAACTCCGTGAGTACTTATTTTCTTTGCCCTTTAGGCTTTCATAACGAACTCTAATGACGGATCTGGGTTCAAATTTAGAGGATATTGTAAACCTAAAATCGATTTTATAAAATAGCTTAAGGTTATTTTTTGTGTTTATGCTTTATTTTGCTTTATTTCGGGCAAAAGTCAATCAATCATGCGCAACTCAATTCTCTATTCCGTCCTGCTTTTCTTATTTTTATTGGCAGGTACAAAATCTTATGCATACAGCAGTCAACTGACTGCAGACGGTGAACAGCTCATTGAAAAAGAGCGGCTTCCTCAAAAACCTAAAAAAGCAAAAAGCAAAAAAGTAAAACCAAATTATGGCCCCGATCCATTCTATTTGGGATGGATTGCATTGGGAATTGGCGCCTCAATAATTATATATTTATCAATATATCGTTTTTTTATAATGATTCCGCTGCTTTTTTGGGGATTAATTGCATTTGGAATTATCCTTTTTGCAGTTGGAGCCTATATTTGCTGGACCTATTGGTTCTGGTAATATACAGCATAATAAATCTTTATCACTCACTCACAATTGAAAAATGAAAAAACAAATCTTTACGCTAATTATTGCGGCAATAGTAAGTGGAAACGCTTTTGCCCAAAAAGTTGAAGAAATTCCATTATTGGAAGCCAATGTTGATGCTGCTTGGGGACCTATTAAAAAAAGCAGAACAGGTGTTTCTGATCAACTCGTCGGTTTTGACGGAGAGGGTGGTTATTACACATATGAGTACACTAAACGTGCAACCCTGTTTAATATGCAGGGCGAATCTGCTATAAGACATTATGACAGTAAATTCTTATTAAAAAAAGAAGTTCCACTAAGGATTGAAGGTGAAAAATGGGTTTCTTTTACCGCTTTTTATCCAAATAATGACAAGATTTTTCTATTCACTACTCAGTCTATATACAAAGAAAAAAGACAAATAATGCGCGTTCAGACCTTTGACAAGCAGTTGAATGCATTGGACGAACCACGTATTGTGGGAGAATTATCTGAAAAAGTAAATGATAGAGGATCTGCGGCCAGAATTTCATCCAATTCCAGCCTATTCGGTTCAACCCTGAGTGTTGCAGGTCTTGAATTGAGAACTTCGAGAAAGGAAACAAAAGTAATGTTATTTAAAAACTATACTTTTGACCACATTTTTAAATCGGAAGACAAAAATGAAAAATATGAACTCACAATGCTCGATGGCAGCAATGGAATGAAGGAAATGTGGAAGCAAAAAGTTGAAATGCCTTATGAAAGTGCTGCTTTTGAAATCCTGGATGGTTGTATAGATGAGGCCGGAAATTTCTATATGATAGGTGTGCTTTATCCGGAAAAAAGAAAAACTTGGGACGCCGGCGGAAGGCCAAATTATGAGTTCAAACTATTCAAATTCAATGCAAACGGAAAGGTTTTTGAAACGGAACTGAAAGTGGAGGATAAATTTCTGACAGACCTTAAATTAGATATCAGTGCAAATGGCAAATTGATATGTACCGGATTTTACTCAAAAGACCGCAAGACAACAACGGTAAATGGAATTTATTACTTATCTCTTGATTCTGAGAACGGTAAAGTCAAAAAAGAAAGCTTCAAAGAATTTGAATTGGATATGCTCACAGAAAATTTGAGCGAAAGAAAGGCTAAAAAAATTGAAAAAAGATTGGAAAAAGGAAAGGATGTAAATCTCTATCAGTTTACTTTCGATGAATTGATTCCAAGAACTGACGGTGGCGCAGTTATTATTGCGGAACAATATTATTGGTACATAACGACAACGACTACCACTTCTTCTACTGGAGCTGTCACAACGCGCACCAATTACCACTATCGTTATAATGATATTCTTGTGATCAATGTAACTCCGGAAGGTGATATAGACTGGGCCCATAAAATTCATAAAATGCAGCGGACAACAAACGATGGCGGCTTTTATTCTTCTTATGCTTTTGTTAATGGCGGAAAGGAACTTTTCTTCATTTACAATGACAACGGCAAAAATACATTAGAAAAAGAACCTAAAGATTATAAAGCCTTTATCGGACCAACCAAAGGCGCCAATGTTGTTACTGCAACAGTTAATAAAGAAGGAAAAGTTGAACGCAAACAGCTATTCAAGGCCCGCAGCAAGGATACAATCATCCGACCAAAAAACAATTTACAGATTAGTCAGAACAGCATTCTTATCCAAGCCGTTAAAGGCAAAAAAAGTCAGTTTGTAAGATTGGATTTTAAATAGTCCCGGCGATTAAAAATAAATTTCCGTTAAAACCGGCAGAAATACAGTTTTCTGTCGGTTTTTTTATAATTTCATGTCTATAAAAATGAGAATATACAATGAATGAAAAAAACATAATTAGAATTGGCACTTTCAATTTATTGAATCTTACTGTGCCTGAGATGCTGTATTACAACAAACAGAAAATAAGCGGAGAAGATTTCAGCAGGAAAAAAGCTTGGATAAATCAGCAATTGGATGCCATGAATGCAGATATAGTCGGCTTTCAGGAATTGTTTCACGAATCGGCGCTGCGCAATATTCTGAACGATAATCCTAATTATGAAAATGCAAGAATCGTGGT
>JBIKQC010000144.1:0-9309 GCA_044349855.1 Saprospira sp. | reverse complement strand
TTCCGTCATTGTCAACATCAATATAAAAGGCTGCCGGAAAAGCAGTAATGGAAACCGGGTTTCCTGTCGGAAAATTGGTCTGTTGTGACAAAACCAAGGCTGTATCGGGATTTCCGCTATTGTAAGACAACAGAAGATTATCAAAAGCAATATCTCCCAATATAAGTTCTTTTAATCCGTCATTGTCTATATCCAGACTCAACAGTGTGGAACCTGCATGTCGCGGGCCTCCGCCGCCATTGTTGCGCAAAGGTGACCAGCCTGCCCAGTTGGCACAGCTATCATAATTTGGGCTAAGATCAAGACTTGTTGTAATTCCGCTTTCGTAAAAGCGTCCCCAACAATCATCCACCAATTCAAATTTCAGACTATCGCAGCCCCAACCGTTCTCAATAGAAGTATTATTAAAAAGCTGTACATGGCCGCCTCCGATATGAAAATTTAAAATGTCCAAATCGCCGTCGCCGTCTATGTCATTGATGTCAGGAAGATCGATATTGCTCATATAAAGATTATACAAAAAGCTCTGTCCGATATCGGTATATCTTAACAATGGAACTTCCATTTGATACTGCACTTTTCCCAAACCATCTCTATAGGCCTGATAAACGGACATGCCTGTTTCTCCGGAACCTTCATCTTTATAATAGGTAAAAAGATCTTCGATACCATCGCAGTTAAAATCTCTCAACAGAACAAAACGCTGTGCAGCAGCGGGAAAATTCATTTTGTATTGCGGTGCAAAATTATAATCTATAGTTGAGGCCAATCCTCCATTTGTAAACGGTATGCAAACATTGCCCGAACGGTCAAAAACCAAAAGGTCTTTTACCAAATCTCCATCTAAATCCACTTCAGAAAACTGCGGATTATTAAGCCCACCGGCCCAGGCATGCCGATAAGGTACCCCATTGCTTCTCTGCAAAGGAAAATCCATTCTTTGTAATTGAGCAGAGGCGGAAGTAACACTCAAAACAGTTAATAACAAGAAAGCTTTTATATATTTCATTTTTTCGCTTTTATAATATTCTACTTACTTTAACGCTGGGTCGAGCTTTAAAGCTGACTGACGACTTTTATCGGCATCTGCCAAATTCCCCAAACGCTTGTATGCATGAGCCATAACAAGATGAGCTTTAGCATAGTTTGGATTTTTTTGAATTATTTTTGATGCCTCTTCCAATGCTTTCTGGTTTTCATTCAGTTCCAAGTAAATGAGACAGATATGATAATGAGCTTCCCAAAAATCGGGGTCAATAATAACAGCTTCTTCCAATGCCTTTAAAGCTGAACTGAATTCCTTTAAATTAAAATAGGCCAAAGCCAACCCGAAGAAAAATTGTTTTTCCTTAACTCCTGATTCTGTTGCTTTTTTATATTCAATTGCAGCCTCTGCGTACTGACTGAGATTATAATGGCAGTTGCCCAATTTGTAATATATCACAGCATCGGTTTTACCTGCTTTTACCGTAGCGTTGTAATACCCAATTGCAGAATTATAATTAGCTTTATCATAGTGGATTGTACCAAGTGACTGATAAGCCTTTGCCTGAGTCGAGTCTAATTCGATTGTTTTGGCAAATTCAGCGGCAGCTTTTTCTTTATTTCCTACTTCCAAATAATTAAGCCCCAGATTAAAATGCAGGCTTGCCTGTTCGGAATGCTTTTTAATAGCCTCTTCCAAAACATTGATGGCTTCCTGATAATTTCCGCTTTTACTCAAGTCGCGGGCTTTTTTTGCATATTCTAAAGCGGAACGGTCCAGTTCATCGACCAAAGAACCTTTGGCTCCCAGTTTTTTTGCTTGTTCAAAAGCCTGATCCGATTTCTTTTTATCTCCGGTTTTTTCATAGGATTTCGAGAGTAGAAAGAATGCTTCCGCATCGTCCGTCACCATTTCGGTATAGCTGATCAGCAATGGAATGGCTTCAGAAAAATCGGAGTGCTGATAATGCGCCCGAGCAAGCTGATAGAGCAGCTTTCTGTCATTTTTACGGCGGTCGAAGGCTGTTTCCAGCAATGGAATAGCTTCTTCGTATCGTTGGCTGTTAAAATAAATAGTTCCCAATGCATTATTAGCATCAAAATGTCTGTCATCCAATTCCAGTGTCATTTCAAAGGCTTCAATTGCCTTGTCCCGATCGCCCAATTGCTGACAGGTAATCGCCATGAGATAGTAAAACGAAGGATTAGTAACTTCTTCTACAAAGGAGTTCATCAATTTCAATGCCTCACTGTAATTGGATTCTTTGTATAAACGAAGGGCATCATTATACACTTTTGTTGCAGCCGCTGAACCCGATTCATGATGCTCGGTAATTACGGTTTGTGTATTTCCTTTTTTTGCAAGATATTCTTCTACCGATTTAAGCGATTGGGCTGCTTTATCGTATGTTGGATCAATTGCTATGGCCTTTCTGAGCCAAAGTACAGCTTTTTCGTACTCTTTTATTTTGATATAAATTTGAGAAAGATTATAAACCAAACCTTTTTCACCAGGTGCAATCTTAATACATTTTTCGTAATTTTCAATAGCTTCGGTATCCTTCCCTGTTTGTTCCAAACAAGTAATCAGTGTCCTGTATGCATAATAAAAGCTGGGATCTTTTTTTATTGCCTCTTTCATAAAAGGTATTGTAGCTTCAAAATTTTTTAGATTAAAATATTCTAATCCGGAGTTATATTCTTTGATTGCTTCCGGTTTTTGGGCCAAAAGCAGGTTTTCAAAGCAAAAAAACAGAAAAAATATATAAATGAGGCGAAGCATTTTGCAGATCGTTTATTGAAAAATCCAAAACAATTTAAGTAAATTGAATCGAATATGCTGCAAATTAGCTCATTTTTTATCAAAAAATGCAGTTGGCTATGAGTTTTTTATTTACTCCCGGCTCTATATTTCAACTTCAACATTTCATATTTTGAACTCACTCAATTACCCACTCTTTTCAAAATCTCTTCAAACTCTTTCCGGTTTTTAATTCTGCCATTTTGCTCAAGAGCTGCAATCACTTCTTCCTGCTTACCTGAATCGGCTGCATCAATAAATAAACTCCAAAAAAAACAAAAAGGTATTTCCCGTAAAACTTTCGCTATTACCGGTATAAAGTCCTAAATAATCGGTATGACAGACTGTTTTAATGGCCAGATCCCGTTGCATCAGACCTATTGTTCTTTTTAAATCAACGATTATGGGAATCCTCATCCTGCCGGAGGCATTCTTTTTTCTTGATAAAAAGAATCAAAAAATCAAGTCTCAGTTTAGGTATGAGTTGTGAATGTATTTAACAAGTTCACTTGTTTTTTATAAAAAGAGGGAAGACATTTGCCTTCCCTCACAATTTTTTACTTATTCACTGCAGCAATTACTTCAACCCATTGCCCTTTCCTTCTGGCATTTAGCGATTTATCATACATCGCTTCCACGGAAACGGCAGGTAAATAATAGCGGCCAAGATAGGTAGCATTTAACCTGACAAAGTAAGTCTGCGATTTTCCGGCTGAAATATCGAAGAAGCTGTAAACACGATCATCGCGGATATCCTGATATTCGGGCAGATCTCCATTCAGTTTAATACCCATGAGACGGTGATTGATCACTTCCCAACCTGAAGGGAATACCTGATTCAATGCCACTTCGTTATAAGCATAAGCGCCGCTGTTTCTTACTGTTACAGCAGCCAAAAACTCTTCTCCCTGTTGCAGACGACTGACATCCAAAGTTTTTCCGTCAAGTGTCTGATAAGCAACACTGATGGCCAAACCGTTTGAAGCGTCTGTTTCATTGCCTGCTGCAGGAATACCTTCTGCAACAACTCGGGCAAACATAATCTGTCCGCTGTTGTTTCTCAATTCGACTTTGGTACTTGCTTCACCGTTTAAATCCAGCTGCCAAATAGCTTTTGCTGATTTTACCTTTTGCCAACTGCCACCACTGATGCGGTATTCAAAATCCAAAGATTTGCTGACTCCTCCTTCACCAACGTATTTTGCCATAGCAACAAGTGCCTGTGCTGTTTCCTGAGTGCTCAACCACTGTTCAGCTGATAAACGGTTCGAGATAATTTTCACCAGTCCATCAGCTTTGCTGCGTTGATCCAATAAACTCAAGGTCTGTAAAATCATTGCCTGATCGCGCAATTGCGTACCAAAGGTAATTGCAGCGCTTCCTTTTGCATATTCAATGACATCGGTAGCCGCATTACCCAACAATTCTTTAGCCACATCTTTTTGTCCGGCAAGCTGATAGGCAGCTGCCAAATGCCAACGGGCTGCGAGGGCATCTTTGTGAATAGATTTCAGTCGCATACGGTTCATAGCACCAATTTCAGGTTTACCTGAAAGTGCCAGCAAATAAAGGCGATAGGCCTGTGTCAGATCATCCTGTGCATTACCGCTGGAAGACCAGGCATTGGATTTTGATTTCTGGTATTCCGTCCATTTTTTCATAAATTCTTTAGGGACGGTATATCCGGCCTTATCAGCTTCAATCAAAAAATGACCTGCATAATTTGTCGACCATTCATTGGCCTGATTGTCACCCGGCCAATAGCCCATTCCCCCGCTTGAGTTTTGGAAAGATTGCAGACGACGGATAGCTGCTTTGACATTGTCATCAATTTTGCTTTTATTTTTATCGGAAAGCTCCATCAAACGGGCCAAATACAGTTGCGGGAAAGCACCTGAAGTAGTCTGTTCCACACATCCGTAAGGATATTGAATCAGGTAATTCAGACGGCGGCCCAAATTGAGCGGCGGCACAGCCGACACTTCAAATACTCCGCTATTTTTACCGATGATTCCTAATGGTTTGTATCCCTGTTCCCAGGTTTTACCTGCATCAACTGAAGCAGCATAAACCTCAGTCATCCGCGGATTGGCCACTCTAACTTCAACATCTGTTTCGTATTCCGCATTGTGTCCACCGCCCGTAACTGCGATTTTAACAGCACCCATACCAACACGTTCTTTCACTTTTACTTCAAAATAGGCCATTTCTTCGCCAATGCCTTTGAAGGCTACCGAACGGGTATTGCCACCCAAAATTTCCAGATATTCATTGCTATTAATAGTCACCGTTGCATTTGTGATGCCTTCTTTCATTGCAAAAACAGTCACCGGCAGTTTAAATGTTTCACCTGGGCCCAATACCCTTGGAAGCGAGGCAACTGCCATCAAAGGCTGACGTACAGACACTGATTTACTGACAGAACCATAAGCTCCGGCATCGGCGGCTACAACCATTACACGGACGGAGCCGACATAATTTGGCATTTTAAATTTATGCGTTCCTGTTTTTCCGGCAGGAATATAAAAAGGTCCGGCCGTAAGCACTACCGGTTTGAAACGGTCATTCTTTTTATTGTTTGCATTTAATAAAGAACCGTCACCACCAATGCTGAGCATACTTTTTATCTCACCGCCAAAGGCACCGAGTACCGAATTGTACATATCCCAGGTTTTAACACCCAAGGCTTCTTTTTGGTAGAAATTATCCCAAGGAGAAGGCGTTTGGAATTTTGTCAAATCCAAAAGCCCTTCATCTACAATAGCAACAGTATAAGCCATCGGACGACTTTTGTTTTCTGCAACAGTAACCGTGAAATCCTGCATGGGTTTCAGTTCATCGGGCATAGAAACAAGCGGCATCATCTTGGTAGCCGGGTCTTCCACCATGATAGGCAGTACTCCGTACATACGGATGGGCAGGTCATTTTTCGTCTGTGCATGCGGCTGTAACAGTGTTACATAAGCATAGACATTGGGTGCCATTGCCTTTGTTGTTTTAAATTTATACTGTGTATTGCCCTGAGCAGCTGTTAACCATTTAGCTTCCAAAATTCTGCTTCCGCTCTCTATTGTAACAAGTGCTCTGCCTGCAAATCCGGTAGGGATATTGAGTGTAACTTCATCTCCGACATTGTATTTTTCTTTATCTGCAGTGATATTCAGTGCTGTAGCACCTTCAGGGTCGCCTTCTTTTGATTTTCCTGCCCAACCCGGCCAGTCGATATAGAATACCTGTCCCGAGCAATGTCCGTCACCATCGCAGGTACGAACGAGGAAACGGCCCCAATCAGGGTATTTAACCTCCATTTCATAATAACCAATACCATTAGCTCCGGTATTTATTTTTCCTTCAGAAACTACTTCAGAGTTTACACGACCGCGATAGCTGGAAACCTGACCTTTATTCTGGTCAAACCACCAACGCCAATCGAGCTTATAGACTTTAACTTCCAGATTGTTTTTGGAAACTGCCTTACCATTTTTGTCAACAGTGGCAATCTCCACCTTATGTTTGATATCAGTCAAGAGCATATTGCGCTGAACATCACCCGCAGGCAGACGAACACCCACATAAGTTTTGTAGGGATGTACTGTAACAGAGGTCTGATCAATACTAAAATCTCCGCCGGGTTCAAAAACCTGAGTGCGGAAATTGGCATTGACCATACCGGCGGCATAAAGGTCTTTCGGCAATTTTACAGTAAACTTAGCATCGCCATTATCATTCAGTTTTCCGTCAAAAACAATTCTGTTATCGGAATCAACACTGGTAGCAGGGTCATTGAAATTAAAATTAGGAAAAGTTTTGAATGAGGTATTCGCATCTTTCATACTCATTTCAATTTTTGCTTTCAAATTTTTACCGATGGCACCGTGCATCCATTTGGCATTGATTGTGCCGTCAACATTGCCCTGTGCAGCATCGATCTCTTTTCCGCCAAAGTCCAAAGCCATTTTCAGTCGGTTGGGTTTGATGGTTTCCACTTTGAGAGATTTAGAAAAAGTGGCACCGCCTACACGAACAATTGCCGTGTAGTTTCCGGTTGCAGCCTTTTCATCAGTTTTGCAGTTAAAATTATAGATTCCGCCTACAGAAGTTGTCGTGCTGAGTCGCTGAACTACAGTACCACGCGGGTCTTTCAGCTCGAAACTTACAGGGTGATTTATCGGAAGTGTTTTGTCTTTGTCCTCCAATATAAAATTCAAGAATAAGTCATCACCGGGTCTCCAAACACCGCGTTCACCATAAATAAAGCCTTTCAGACCTTTTTGTATACTAGTACCTGCTATATCAAAACGGCTCATTGACAAAGATGAAGCATCGTCCAAACGCAGATAACCGCGTTGTTTACCTGATTTTGCAATCAACAGATAGGCTGTTTTGTCAAAATCTGTTTTGGCCATTCCCTCTTTGTCTGTTTTTACTGTCGCAATGAGATCCTGTTGGAAATCATAAAATTCCAATACAACGCCTGACATAGGTTCAGTTGTCTGAATATTATTCACAACATAGAGATTGCCGTTATCGCCTTTTTTGGCCATGATACCGAGGTCAGAAGCAAGAATATTTCTGCGGGCTACACGATCTGCTGTATAGAAAAACGGTTTGCAGGGATTATCTCTTTCTTCGTAATTATAATCATTTTCGTACCAATCCCAATAACTTGCTTCATAGGTGGGTTTATCCCAACCCGGAAGCGCCAACATGTCATTTTCTTTTTTATCTTCAGCTGTTTCTCCTTCTTCTGCTTCACATTCATTTAAGGTATAGGAATGACGGAATCCGATGGCAATTTCATAAATAGCGCCTGCTTCAGGCTCGATAAGTCCGGCCAATTCAAGGGAATGATGTGTCCAATCACCCAAATCCAAGCCAGCTGTTTTATCCAAATCTATGCGTTTTTGCAGGACAACCTTGCCGACACGTTTCATCTCAGTATTTCCTTCAATCTGATTGACCTGGAAGAATTGCTGAACATTATCTTCTTTTATCTTAATAACGCGCACATCTACTGAATTCAAATTGATCGTTTTGAAAACAATAGGCATTTTTTGTGAACGCGGAATGATGTTTCCGTTTCCTAAAATCACCACAGATGGCACAGCATCAGAAAAAGTAACCTTTTCTTTGGTGGGACCATTCAGTGTTTTGCCGCTTTGGCTTTTGATATCAGCTGCAATTGTCAGGGTATAAGCACCCAACAGTTTTTGAACCGGATAGATCTTAATAATATTATTCTCAATACTGTATTTAAGCGGCTTGTCAGCAATTCTTATCAGGCCTTCCAAGTCCTGATTTGGATCAAGTGCATCTGTAAATTCCAATACCAAATGCTGTTCCGGCGTATTGTAACGGAAATGATTGCTGAATTTGAATTCAGAAATTGTTGGAATATCAAAGGTAAAAGTTCCTTTAGTTTTCGACTGAATCTTGGTTCCGTCCCAGGTTACCTTTACAGCATAGGGATTTTTTCCTCGGGCAACACTGTCAATGACAAACTGATGTTCATGTGCATTTTTATGTTCCCAAATAAGACGCAGCGGCTTGTTTCCATGAAGCACTCTGACAATTTTTTCGAGTACTTCATAACTTTCCACATCATTAGTTGTGAGCGTTCCGCGTAATCTACAGTATTTATTTTCTCCGCTGCCAAATACATCGGAGGCCATTGGACTGACATTGACAAACTGATCTTTTGCTTTAAACTGAAAAGCAAAGGTGGACAGATTGGAAGGTATTTTGGAGAAGAGTTTGCGCATATTTACCGATGCAGTATAAATCTGCCCGGATTTCATATCCTTGGAGGGCACAAATTCAATAGTGCGTTCATCTTTCCATACGGCCTCGCCCGGCAATACCGGACTAATTTTCACCAAACCTGCGGGAACAGGTTCATTGATGTTTTTTACCAGATCTTCTCCGAATCTGATAATTACTGTGGCTTTTTTCGAAACCTCTCCGTTGGTAAAAGCAGAGAGATAGGCATCAAAAGCCGGATTGTATTCAATTTTTTTTGGTTTGGACTGACAGGCAGCCAATAGGGAAATTACTGTCAAAGACAGAATAAACCTTTGAAATACAAGGCATTTTAGGGTCATAGGGCAAAAACTTTGTTTATATAGTTAAATTTTGCTTTAAAAATACATAAAACAAATGCATTTTAGTTCCTAAATTAAATGAGTTTGGTCAATATATCAAAAAAAATTAAATTAAGCGCTTTCAATTATAGGATTAATTGATTGATAGGTTGAAGAAGTTCACAACAAGTATTAACTTTGCAGCAAACAAAAAAGCAAATTCATTCATGTATCTAAGCATCATTATTCCGGCCTACAACGAAGAAAAAACGCTGGAGAGTATTATCGAAAAACTTCGGGAAGTTCAAATGCCTGCTTTTTTAGATAAACTGGAATATCTGATTGTAGATGATTGCTCTTCCGATAATACAGGAAATATCGGCAAAATGCTGTCGGAGAAGTACCCCGAGGTCAGTTATCTGAAACACGAGGTCAATCAGGGAA
>JBIKQC010000143.1:0-9333 GCA_044349855.1 Saprospira sp. | reverse complement strand
GACCCCTTCGGGGTCCTATGTTTACAGCAAACAATTTAGCAATTGATTCCGACCCTGTATGTGGTCGTATGTATTATAATAATAGTTAATTGACTTTTGCCTCAGCTGACCCCTTCGGGGTCCTATGTTTATAGCAAACAATTTAGCAAGTGATTCCGACCCTGCATGTGGTCGTATGTATTATAATAATAGTTAATTGACTTTTGCCTCAGCTGACCCCTTCGGGGTCTTATGTTTATAGACTACAATTTAGCAATTGATTCCGACCCCGTAGGTGGTCGTATGTGAATTAGATTAGGAATAAAATATATCAAAAAATTAACAATTATCAACAAACATGAAGTACCGTGCCCTAATTCCATTTTCCGGCGGAATAGACAGTACAGCTGCGCTTTACCTGACTTTGACAAGGTATCCGAAAGAGCATTTTCTCGTTTTTAAAGTTAATCTTATAAACGGGCATAGCGGCAGCCGAACTGTCATGGAGGAAAGAGCTGTCAACGCAATATTGGATGAATTGAGACAAATGGGCATTCATAATTTTACCTATCGCCGATTGTCTTTTGATTATTCCCAATTGGGGACACCGCCAATCTGGGATAGCGAAGCTGTAAATTTTGCCGCTGCCACCTGCCTCAGAGCTCAACCTGAAATTCATGAATTTATTGAAGGCGCTATTGCAGATGATTTTTTACAACCGGGATTTGACGACAGAATCAGTCAGATTGAGAAAATTCTTTATCTCGTGAGTGAAAAGAATAAAGATAATCTGAACATTGTTTTCCCTTTGAAAAATATGTTCAAATATGATGTCATGAAAGCTATTCCAAACAACATCTTAAAGCTTACCTGGTCTTGCCGTTTTCCGGAGGAAGCTCCAAGTTGGGATTTAAAAAGGTGCAAAAAATGCCATACCTGTAAGATTGTCAATGATGTACTGGAAAAACATGTAGATGAATTTCCGGAAATGTAAAATTATTATAATTAGACCAAAGCTACATCAACCTGAGAACCATAGGAAAGCATCATTTCTGTGATAAGTTTAAAATCTGATTTTGATTGAATATTTAAGCGATTGAGCCTTGATAGATGCGCCACCCATTCCATCTCATTTTTTCTTAATGTATTAACTGTCAATTCCTGTAAATTAACCATTTTCATAATATTGGCAGAAAGTGAAAAATGCTGTGCCTCGTTATATTTTGTCAATATATGCAGCTCTTTCAAATTTGTCATTTTATAAATATAATCGGGTAGATGCCTTAATCTTGTCTGCAGGGAGGGAAACCTTAAAATCAGTTTTTCCAAATTATGCAATAAAGGAAGATTTTTCCAAAATTCATTTAACTTATCCCAGTCGAAAATATATGCATTTTCAGAAAGTTCCAAGCTTTTTAGCTGATGACAGTCCCAAATCGGACCCGTCACATTGGTCGAATGAAGGATAAGATCCTTTAGATTTTCCATCTGCGGCAATTCTTCAGGAAAATTTAACCTGTACCAGGAAGATATGGAAAGTGATTCCAATGACTTTGTTTTCAAAAAATCTGCTGTTATTTCAAAATCATAACGACTTTCAATTTTCAATTTTTTGAGGGCAGGCATGACCGCTAATTGATCTCCAAGAATTTTAACGGTCTGTGTACCAAAATAAAATTCATTTACCAGATCAAAAACACCGAATCCTTCAGGAAAATCTTTTGTCTGAATATCTTCGATATTAATTTTCTTTACTAAAGGTGATATTGCCTTCGAAACAGGAGGAATCTTTTCTTTGCGCAATACCCTGCATTTTAATTCGGCATGATAAAGATTTGCCAAAAAATCGATAGGAAGTTGGTTTGGAATATCGCTGAGCGCCCATCCATAAACCGCTTTTACGAATTCTTCAAAATCAGGATCTCCGTCATCGCGCATACCTCGGGCAATCTGCCAGGCGATGGAAACATTGCTGATATCACGGCTTCGGATTAGGTCAAAGAACGATTCAATCTGCATAAGGCATATGATTTATTTATTCCAAATTAATTAAAAGGGCAAATCAGACAGCATTACTTCTGCTTTTGATCCAAGTTCTTTCATTTTTGACACAACTGCATTGAAAACATCCTCGGAAAGACTGAAAATCTCAAATTTAATGAGTTTCGGGAGTTTGGCCACAAATTCAATTTCAGTCAGCTCTACAGTATCGATATACAACTCTTCCAAATTTGAAAGATTCGTAATTTTTTCTGTCAATTTATTCCCATTATAAGCACCTGAATTATACAAATAAATGTCCAAAACTTTTAGACTTTTCATACTGCAGATACTTTCATTTAGAAATTTTTGGAATGTCGAAATGTTGGTAATCGAAATATAAAGCGACTCCAAATTCTCGAGTCGGGAAACTCCTGAAAATAGGTTTTTCGCATTTTTCCCGCCCTCGTCTTCCAACATCCCAATTCTAAGGGATTTAAGTTGGTTACAGGACCAAATTGGACCATCTATCTGAGGACATCTCAATTCCATATATTGAAGATTTGTCATATCAGGCAGATTATCGGGAAGTTTTACGCATTTCTTTGAAGTTACAACCAACCTGTTTAACTGTTCACATGCTATAAATTCGGGCAGCAGTTCAAAATCATATTGACAATTTATTTTCAAAGTTTCCAAATTGGAAAGTTTTCCCAATTCATTACCAAGACAACTTATGGTCTTTGTGCCAAATTTAAATTCCTTTAAATTCTCGAAAACATCAAAACCCTTTGGAAATTTCTTAGTTTGGATGTTATGTATATTTATTTTATCAACCAGTGGTGAAAGAGCTATTGATTCAGGAGGTATCTGTGTTTTGCGCAACACACTGCATCTCAGTTCAGCATTATAGAGACGGCTCAAAAATACGGCGGGAAGCTCAATCGGGATATCGCTGAACGCCCATCCGTAGACAGCTTTTACAAATTTAGTAAAGCCATTATCTCCCGAATCGCGCATGCCACGCGCAATCTGCCAGGCAATTTCAGCATTCGCGATTTGTCCGCTTTTTATAAGATCATAAAATGGTTCTAATTGCATATTAATAAATGCTGCTGTTATACTTTTCCAACTTAATTTTTAACTCTGCAGGCACCATCACAACTTGGACAGAATGGGCCAAAACTGCCTGATTTAAGATTCATGCCTGATTTTCTGCCAGCTTCGAGCTTAGTCTGCATGTCTGTAATTTCCCGCTCATTCATACCTGATTCTTTAAAATATCTTTCAACATAACGGCTGACAATCTTAGAAAAAGCAGTTTGTTTATCTTCTTTGCTGCCTTTCACCAAACCATCAATAATTTCATTTGGGGTAGTACTGTTTTTTTGTACGTAAGCAGCAATATAATCTCTTATAGCTGATTCTACAGGTCTGCATATCGGACATTTTCCAACAAAAAAAACATCCTGATTTTCAACAATCCATCGGGCATGGTTTAAAGGAAAAGCTTCTGCTTTCATACCTTCAAGAATTGCTTCTTTCAGAAACTGATCCATAGATAAAGTTTTGATTGCGTTGTATCTTTTACCCTGAATGGTGAAGGCTATCTTTGTGTCAAGCAATACTGTATCAGCTTTGGAACTGCTGCGTAACAAAAGGTTGAAAGAAGGGCATTTGCCCGCCGAATAATATTGTTTTGGTACAGCAAAACGGTAAAAATGATTTACCGGAGTAATGCCAAAATGCCTGGTTACCATACAGGGATAAATACCTTTAGGACCAATTCTGCCTTTGTTATAACGCTTTACACAAAGAGAATCTGCCGATTGTTCCATGACAACCAATTCAGTTCCATAACCTGCATTTTTTCGGGGAAAGGTAAATAGTGATGCATCTTTTTCGGCATAGTAAATAACAGGGCCGGCCTCGAACTCCTTGTCTATTTTGGCCGCATCCGCTTCATACTGAGCCTTTGCGATTGGGCCTGAACCAGTCCAGGCAGAAATGAAAACCGCATCAATACGCTCAAATTGATTCCAAAAATCGGGAGACAACTGAAGCATTACCTGGTTGGAATGACTACGTTTGTTTTTGTTTTTCAAAGGAATCTCCTCATCCAATACCAAGGTTGTCAATGTTGTAACAGCATTATTCTGTGCAAAAGCGAGCACGGTGCAAAGGAGAAAGGGAAGTATTAAAAAAGATTTCATAAAAAATTTACTTCTAAAGCAGTTTCAAGGATTGGATTAACTTTATCTTTCGCAAGATAGTATATTTTTGTTTAATTAAAAAAAGTAAGATGGCCTCAAGAATTTATATACTGCTAGCAATGTGCTTCTGCTATGCTTGTGGATTACATGACAAAAAGACGATAATCAAAATGAACACAAACACTTTTCCTGAAATACAGGGTCACCGCGGCTGTCGAGGTCTAATGCCTGAAAATACTATCCCTGCTTTTATAAAAGCACTGCAACTAGGTGTCAGCACCTTAGAACTGGACCTTGCGGTTACCAAAGATAAAGTGGTAGTCATATCTCATGAGCCCTGGCTCTCACATGAATACTGCAGTGATTTAAAAGGTAATCGGATTTTGGAAAAAGAAGAGAAAAACTTCAATATTTATCAAATGAATGTTTTGGAACTTCAGGGCTACGACTGCGGCTCACTGCCGCATCCGCGCTTCCCGGAGCAAATGCTGATGCGGGTGCACAAACCTACTTTTGCAGAAATGATAGATTCTGTAAGCGAATATTGTGTAAAAAACAAGCGACCTCTGCCGCATTTCAATATTGAAATTAAACGTGAACCCGAATATGATGGCATTTTCTGTCCGCCGGTTGAAGAATTCTGCGATCTGGTTTTGGCCGTCATAAGAGAGAAAGGCATAGAAAAACATTGCAACTTGCAGTCTTTCGACTGGGAGGTTCTGCGTATCTGTCGAAATAAGGCCCCACAAATTCCATTGGCTATGCTGGTAGAAAATAAGCTATCACCACAGGAAAATCTGGATAAACTTGGCTTCAAACCTGAGATTTACAGTTGCTATTATAAATTGATAGACAATCAGACTTTGGAATGGGTAAAAAAACAAAACATGAAGCTTATACCATGGACGGTAAATGATCCGAAAGATATTAAGAAAATATTGGCAATGCCCGTAGACGGCATTATTACGGATTATCCCGACAGGCTGCTGAAGATGATACCCTGATGCAGCTGTATACCGATCAAATAATGAAAAATATATTACTAATTTTCATTATATAACCTATTTATATTGGGCGTTCAAACAAGAAATCCTATATTTGTTTATCAATTTTAATTATAATTGAAAATATTATTTTGAATTCTTTGCAAAGACCAATATCAATAACCGAATGAAAAAAATTCTACAGTTTATTTTTATTCTTTTCTTCGCCAATCAGGCTTTTGCCGCAGATTATTATTGGGTGGGCGGTACAGGAAACTGGTCCGATTTTGCCAATCATTGGGCAACAACTTCCGGAGGCAACGCTTTTCATCTTCAGGTGCCTACACTGAATGATAATGTATTCTTCGATGCCAATTCTTTTACAGCAGCAGGACAATCGGTTACAAATGATCAAACAATCATTTACTGCAGAGATATGAAATGGAATGGCGTTACAAATATGCCAATTTTTGCAGGCTCCAACAGCAATGAATTAAAAATTTATGGGTCTTTGTTTTTTAGTGCCGGTATGAATCTTACCTACAATGGCAAGATATATTTTGAGGCCACAACAGCCGGTCATACGATTACGATGGCCGGAAAATCATTCAATCAATATATTTATTTCAACGGATTGGGCGGCAGCTGGTCTTTTAATGATGCATTTCAAAGCAGTACCTGGGTAAATCTGGTTCGTGGCACGGTCAGTACAAATAACAATACTGTCACAGTCGGTTCTTTTTATGCATCTGCCAACAATATGATGACACTGAACCTTGGTGCATCTCTCGTAACTGTTACCGGTTCGACCTTTGCCTGGTGGGTAAACAATACCATGTTTACACTCAATGCCGGCACTTCCCGAATCAGACTCAGTGCAGCAAGTGCACCTGATATCAGATATGCCAATAACCTCACTTTTTATGATGTTGAGTTCAGCAATCCAACAGCAACAGCGAATATCATCAGTTCCAACAACTGTACTTTCAACTCCCTTACATTTTTGGGACATGGCGTTATCAACGGCAGTCATCTCCCCGCTACCCTCAATCTTAGTGCCGGAAAAACCTATGAACTGCAGAACGGACAGACACAAACTGTAAATACTGTAAATGCCATTGGCAATTGTACCGCTTTTATAACCATCAAATCTTTGGTTGCCGGGGTTCAGACCACATTGAGAAAAACTTCTGGAAGCCTTGTCGTCGAATTTGTACAGTTACAGGATATCAATGCCACAGGCGCTGCGAGTTTCACGGCCAACAATGCCGTTAATCTTGGCAACAATACAGGTTGGACGATCAATGTCTCTCCTTCAAGAGTTTTGTATTGGATAGGCGGCAGCGGAAACTGGTCCGATTCCAATCATTGGTCGCTCACAAGCGGCGGAGTAGGCCCTCAATGCCCTCCTACCTTTCAGGATGATGTATTTTTTAATGCAGGATCTTTTTCTGCTGCCGGGCAGACCGTCACACTCGACGGACAGGCCTATTGCCGCGATATGAGCTGGGCCGGAGTTACAAACAACCCCACATTTGCAGGCATCAGCACCAACGACATCCGTATTTACGGCTCTTTGACCTTTGCCGCAGGTATGAATCGGAACTATCAGGGCAAAACCTATTTCGAAGCGACCACTTTGGGCAAGACTATTACAATGGCCGGTCAGAGCTTCAATCAGTACATTTATTTTAATGGACTTGGCGGAGGCTGGAATCTGATGGACGCATTTACAAGTTCTACCTGGGTTAATTTAGTGCGCGGTACAGTAACTACCAACAGCAATAATGTCACAGTCGGTGCCTTTTATGCATCTGCCAACAATGCAATGACACTCAATTTGGGTGCTTCTCTGGTTAATGTTACCGGATCCACTTTTGCCTGGTGGGTAAACAATTCCCTATTTACACTAAATGCAGGAACATCGCTCATCAGAATGACCGCTGCAAGTGCACCCGACATCCGTTATGCAAATAATCTTACCTTTTACAATGTTGAGTTTATCAATCCCACGACGATAGCCAACATTATCAGTTCTACAAACAGTAACTTTAATTCTGTCACTTTTTTTGGCCATGGCATCATCAACGGCAGTCATAATTATACAACTTTAAATTTAACTGCAGGAAAAACCTATGACCTGCAAAGCGGTCAGACACAGACTGTCGGTGCATTGAATGCCAATGGAACTTGCACCGCCTATATTGTTATCCGTGCTTTAACAGCCGGGACAAGATCCACAATCAGAAAAACTTCGGGAACTATCGATGTTGACTTTGTACAGCTGAAAGACCAGGCAGCTACAGGTGGAGCAGTATTTACTGCCAACAATGCCGTCAATCAGGGCAATAATATAGGTTGGATTATCAATGCCTCTGCTCCTCGCAATCTCTATTGGATTGGCGGCAGCGGCAATTGGTCAGACCTCAATCATTGGGCTTTGAGCAGTGGTGGAGCCGGCACTCAATGTCCCCCTACTTTTCAGGATAATGTATTTTTTGATGCCAATTCCTTTAGTGCTGCCGGTCAGACAGTTACGCTTGACGGACAAGCATATTGCCGGGATATGAACTGGGCAGGTGTCAGTAACAATCCAACCTTTGCCGGAATCAGTACAAATGAACTTCACATTTTCGGTTCACTCAGCTTTGCTGCCGCCATGAACCGAACTTATCTTGGCAAAACTTATTTTGAATCGTCTTCAGCAGGAAATACCATTAAAATGGCCGGGCAGACCTTCAATCAGTATATTTATTTTAATGGACTTGGCGGAGAATGGACACTTTTGGATGCACTGAGCAGCAATACCTGGGTAAATCTGGTAAGCGGTACACTTAATACCAACGGGAACATAATGACAGTAGGTGCCTTATATGCTTCTGCAAATAATCCTATGACACTGAATTTGGGATCTTCCATTGTCACCATAACAGGTTCTACCTTCGCCTGGTGGATAAATAATACTATGTTTGTACTGAATGCCGGCACTTCCCTGATAAGATTCACTGCTTCCAGCGCACCTGATATCAGATATGCCAATAATCTCACTTTCTACGATGTGGAATTTACTGACCCTAATGCAATTGCCAATATTATCAGTTCCAACAACAATTCTTTTCATTCAGTAATATTTTATGGTGATGGGGCTATCAGCGGCAATCATACTTTTGCTGATATCAGCTTTTCTCCCGGACATACCTATACATTTGCGGCGGGCAGCACTCAGACCTTTACCAATAGTTTCAAGGCCTTTGGTACAGGTGGTTTTCCGATCGAGATTGAATCAACAATTGCAGGCGTTCGAGCCAATTTTGTGATGGCATCGGGAACAGTTTGTGCCACCTTTTTATTTATCAGAGATAATAATGCCGGCGGCGGAGCAAGCTGGTTTGCAGAAAACAGTACAAACAATGGCAATATCAGCGGCTGGACCTTAGGCCCCTGCAGCCTTCTCCCTGTTGAACTGATTGAGTTTAAAGGCAGAATTACTGGGTCAGAAAATCAATTATTATGGATTACGGCTTCTGAAAAAAATTCTGACAATTTTATATTGGAAAAAAGTCAGGATGCTTTGGAATGGACTGTTTTAGGAACTGTTGATGCTGTAGGCAACAGCAGCATTGAAACAGATTATACGTTGACAGACCCCACTCCATACCAAAAAACTTATTACAGACTGAAAATGGTTGATTTTGATGGCAGTGAAACTGAATTACCGGTAATCCTGCTTGAAAACAACAATACTTTACGTTTTGAAGATATAGCACTATTCCCGAATCCTGCTGATAATAACATCACGTTAAGTCTGCCAGCTGCGCTGTCAAATTCAAAGGTATCTATCAAACTATTTGATGCTTTGGGACAAGCTTACTGTGTTCGGGAACTGCTGTCTAAAAATACTGCAAACAAATTGAATTTAAATACTGCTTCCATTCCGGCAGGATTGTACTTCCTTTCTATAAGTTATGAAAATTTGCAACAGCTTGAAAAAATAGTGATTAAGCATTAGGATTTTTTTAATATAAATTGCAAACCCACAGGAAGTTAGCTTTTTGTGGGTTTTGATTTTTGTGGATTTCAGCTCCAACGGAGCGGCCTGTTATTAGCCGCAGGCGGCAACAGGATTTGAGCCATAAAGTGCTGACCTGCATAAATTCCCATATAAATGATTTTTATTT
>JBIKQC010000593.1:0-2669 GCA_044349855.1 Saprospira sp. | reverse complement strand
GAGGTATACTTCCAGCGGCCAAAAATACAAAGGAAATTGCCGCTATCCGTGGTGTTGAACCCGGCACAGATGTGCTTTCCCCACCTTATCATAAAGCTTTTAGTAATCCCGAAGAGATGCTGGAACTTATAAAAACTATGCGCGAACTCTCCGGAGGCCGCCCGATAGGTTTCAAACTCTGTATCGGTTCCGAAAAAGAATTTTTCGATATCTGTAAGGCAATGGTAACGACCGGCATCAAACCCGACTTTATAACAATCGATGGTGGTGAGGGCGGTACAGGTGCTGCTCCTGTCGAGTTCTCCGATTCAATCGGTATGCCGCTTCGCGATGGACTTACCTTTGCTGTAGACACACTTATTGGATTCGACCTCAAAAAAGATATCAGCGTAATTGCTGCCGGTAAGGTCAGCTGCGGTTTCGACCTTGCCCGTGCAATAGCAATGGGTGCCGATGCCTGTTATTCTGCCCGCGCTATGATGATGGCAGTAGGCTGTATTCAGGCCCTGGAATGTCATACCAATAAATGTCCGACAGGTGTAGCCACGCAGGATAAAAAACTGATGAAAGGACTCGATGTTGAAGACAAATATGTACGTGTGGCTAATTTTCACAACAAAACAGTTCATGCTTTGGTAGAAATGATGGCCGCTGCCGGACTGAAAACTACGGCTGAACTGAGACGCAAACACATTTTCCGCCGTATCTCAATGAGTGTGGTAAAACGTTATGATCAACTCTATCCTGAAATGCCGGTGGGTTGTCTACTAAATACCAACACGATTCCAGAAATTTACAAAGAAGGGCTTTTGGGTGAGCTATAGAACTGTTATAAAATGATATTGGAAGGGTCGGCGGAAGCCGGCCTTTTTTTGTTGGTGACTTGCATTGTTAATTAATTAATTATATACTTGAATTTATATTGGTTAATTTTTGAATAAGTACATTAATTTTTGAACTGTTTAACTTACATTTTGTGTTAGTTAAAATAAATAATACCTTTGCAGTGAATATAACCTTTGCAGATAGAAAGCTTGAAAAACTGGCAAATGATTACAAAAAGTGTCAAAAAGAAATGGGAGTAATCAGGGCTAAACTCTACAACAAAAGACTTCTGGATTTGCTGCATGCAGAAGCGCTGGAATTTGTTCGATACCTGCCGGGGCATTATCATGAACTTAAAGGAGATCGCAAAGGGCAATGGGCCTGTGATTTGGATCAACCTTACAGGCTCATTTTTGAACCACTTGAAAAGCCGATACCTGAAGATGCTGAAGGGAAATATATTTGGGCTGAAATTAAAGGCGTTGAAATTATAGAAATCGTCGATTATCACTAAAATTCCCATTAAAGAATAAACAAAATGGCAATCAAAAAAAATCAATACTTTCCACAAATTGCATTTCATCCGGGAGAAACACTCTCAGATAAATTGGAAGAAATGGGCATGAGTATAAAGGAATTTGCCCTTAGAAGCGGCAAACCAGAAAAAACTATACATGCTGTTATCAATGGAAATAGCAGTGTTACGGCAGATATGTCAGTTGCTTTTGAGACTGTTCTTAAAATACCTGCAAATTTCTGGATGAATTTGCAGCGCAGTTATGACGAGTTTGTGGCAAGAGAGGAAAGAAAAAAAATCCTTGAGGACTCTTATGAATGGGCCAGGAAATTTCCTTATGCCGAAATGGTTAAAAAAGGTTGGTTGAGTTCAAAAACCCAAATAGCAGAAAAGACGGAAGAACTGCTTAAGTTCTTTTCATTCAGTAACTTTAAGGCTTGGGAAGATTATTATTTCAATCAGGAACTCAAATTGTCTTTCAGGATCTCGCTTTCACATTCAAAAGAACCTTTTGCAGTTTCTGCCTGGTTGCGTAGAGGTGAATTGCAGTCTGCCGAAATTGAAGCAGCTGTTTATTCTGAAAAAAAATTAAAAGAGGTATTGCCACAATTGAAAAAGCTGATGGCAGATCATCCTGAGAATTTTTTCAAAAGTTTACAGGAAAAATGTCTGCAGGCCGGAGTGAAGGTTGTTTATACGCCCTTTATTAATAAAGCACCTGTCAATGGCTGCACCCGTTGGATTAACGATTCACCACTAATTCAACTGAGCGGAAGATATCAAAACAATGGCAGTTTTTGGTTTACTTTCTTTCATGAAGTTGGACATATTCTCCTGCATGGCAAAAAGGAAATTTTTCTGGAGAATCTGACTTATTCGGATATAAATTTGGAAAAAGAGGCAGAAGCTGATGATTTCGCTGTTCAATGGACACTTACAAAAGCTGAAGAAAATGAAATAATACAAAAAGAGGCGATGACAGTCTCAGATATTGTAGATTTTGCAAAGAAATTTAAAACACATCCCGGGATAATAATAGGACGTCTCCACCATAAAAAACTATTGCATTTTTCAGTAGGAAGGGAGTTTTTGGAGCTGATAGAGCTGGGAGAGAAAAAATAATATTCACTTTTGTGTTTCCAAAAATAGTGAACAATATACTCACTTCACTCCCAATCGTTCAACCTCCTCCTTACTCAGTTCCATATTCCTGATTTTCCAGCTGTACTCATGAAAATCCCAATAGCTTTCTGCAATAATCCTGATTTTATCATCAAATTTATATTCAAATAATCGATTGCAGGATGCTATTCTGCCGGGCACTTAG
>JBIKQC010000592.1:0-2672 GCA_044349855.1 Saprospira sp. | reverse complement strand
CTATAATTGAATAAGATGAAAAAAAAGCCCCGTAGGGGTGACCTGTTTGATTGTTTAACAAGGTTTTGTGAATATATTAGTTTTATAAAATCCAACCCTTGATTCACATTACGAAGTAATTACTTTGCGTCCTCTGCGTTTTCTTTAAAATAGAGATCAGGTACAAAATCGTTTCGTTACACGTTCCTGCGGTTCACGGAGCTCCGGTTCTTTGTGTTATAATATAGATCAAGCGCAATCTTACATCTTATATCTTTCCAATTAATATGAGAAAACTGCATTTACAGGTACAAATATCACTCGATGGTTACATTGCCGGCCCCAACGGAGAAATGGATTGGATGGTCTGGAATTGGGACGAAGAGTTGAAAAACTACGTTGCTGAACTTACTGCTTCTATTGGCTGTATTTTGTTGGGAAGAAATCTGGCGCAAGGGTTCATCCCACATTGGGCCACAGTAGCTGCAGATACTGCTAATCCGGAATATGAAGCCGGTAAAATCTTCCATGAAATACCTAAAGTTATTTTTACTAAAACGCTGGAATCCCCAATTGGAGAATATAGTACTCTAGCCAAAGGTGAACTCAGAAAAGAAGTTGAAGCGCTTAAAAATAAAGATGGTAAAGATCTTATGGTCTACGGTGGAGGCAGTTTTGTGTCTGCACTCATTGCCGAAGACCTAATCGACAATTATTATCTTTTTGTAAATCCGGTGATTTTAGGTAAAGGTATGCCAATTTTTCAGGGACTTCAAATGTCGCAAAATGTAGAAGTGGTGGATTGCTTTCCTTTTTCCTGCGGAATCAGTCTCATGCATTACCGACTGAAATAGACAAAAGCATCAAGAAAAAGGATGTGCTGCGTATTTTCTAATATTTGAAAGCTTGTAAAGAAAAATTCACACCAATATTTTTTCCCAATAGCCAACATCAATCCATTCTCCGAATTTTTTGCCAACTTCTATGAAGTGTGCCACTTTTTCAAAGCCGAATTTTTCATGAAGCTTTACACTAGCTGCATTCGGAAGTGCAATGCCTCCGATTACGGCATGAATTTTCATCTCGACCAATAATCTGAGCAGTTTATCATACAGCGCGCTGCCAATGCCCTGTCCGTGTGCGTCTTTTTTCAAATAAACTGATGTTTCTACAGTCTGTCGGTAACCGCAGCGCGATTTCCAGCCGCTTGCATAGGCATAACCCAAAATTTGACCTTCCATTGTTTCGTAAACCAGCCAAGGATAACTTCTCTGAACCTCTTCAATCCTGAATGACATTATTTCCGCTGTTACTGCTTCCTCTTCAAAGTTGGCAGTAGTATTGAGGATGTAATGATTGTAAATTTCTGCTATTTTACCTGAATCGCTTAGTTTTGCGAGACGAATCATAATTAATATTTTTGTTCTAGTTGAACACCTATGCGTCTTTGGAAATTCTTGACAGACGTATTTTGTGTTAAAAAATGAAACGATAAAATAAATATATCTTCTATGCGTTTTTGTTAAGTATTTCTACGTGAGTTAACATAAATATAAAACTAAAAAGAATTACATGTTTTCAGGAAAGCCTAATTTTGCAAAGTTACCTAACTTATTAGCTTTATGAGGAAAGAACAAAAAACTAATTTTATTAAATATTGGCAATTGGCAGGTTTAGTACCGGTTGTCTTTTTAACTTATCAGTGTATTTCACCGTTTAATAATCCCTTGTCAAGGTTTATTGGAGAACATGCAGTTTTTGTAATGTTAGGACTTTTTGTTTTGGGAATGATTGCCGTTATGAGCCATCGACCCTACGTCATGCTTTATACCTGGCTTTCCTGTACGCTGCTTTGTCAATTTATAAAAGATTCTCCAAAAAGCCCATTCTATTACGCAAAAGCAAATGCCGATCAAAACACTATTAGCTTAGCTCATTTTGATTTTCAGAACGAACATTCCGGAAAAGCCCTTTTGGTTACAGTAAATGAGGTTGAAGCCGATTTAGTTTCTTTGCTAACCCAAAAAGTAGACAATCAGAACAGCAAAACTATTCGTATTTTAAGACAAAGCTATCCTCATTACATAGAAATAAATACTAACACAGACTCAAAGAAGAACCTGTTATTTTCAAAATTTCCTATACATGTACTTGATACTTTTTATTTTAGAGGAAATCCGTATATTAGCAGTTGTATTCAATTTGACAGCTGCAATAGCAGAGTTCAATTTTTGAATTTCAACATGGTGGATAAAACGGAAAAACACCCGGATTCACTTTTAAATTATTTTGTTAATATTGCTGATAATTGGACAGAACTCATCAGAATAGAAGAACCACTCATGGTTTTCGGTGATATTTCATCAGTCTCATGGGCTCCTGAGTTAAGAGAATTTCGCAATAGATTAGTTTTGAATGACAGTAGGTTGGACCTAAGTCTGATTGAAAATAATAAACACATATTTTATTCCGGTCACCTTCGTTGTACAAAATTTGAGCAGGTAGAAAATGGAGTAGTAGGGGTTTATCAGCTAAAACCTCAAAATATGCTGCAAATGGAAATCAGAAAACAACCGAATATTCCAACTTTTAGTCTTCGCTAAAAAGGCATTAAATTTCATCTTATACTAATTTATTTTTATCGCGCTGCTGTTCAATTTTAAACTGCATGAGCCCCTCCATGAGATTTACTC
>JBIKQC010000591.1:0-2680 GCA_044349855.1 Saprospira sp. | reverse complement strand
AATGGCATAAGCCCCTGTGAATGCACCACTCACCGTTTTTACATCGGTCATGCGGTCGCGTTCTGACCGGCTTTCCACATAGTGTAGATATTCTGTAACAGGTTTTTTCTGATCGGCTGTAGTCAAAACCTCTACGAGCTCATGTTCGGGTGCCAATACCATGAAAGTCGCTCCAAATATTGTATCGGGGCGGGTAGTAAAGATTTCCAATGCCGAATCATGTCCCTCCAATTGGAAAAAGAGCTGAGCGCCCTCAGAGCGACCAATCCAGTTGCGTTGCTGAACTTTCAGTGCCTCTGAAAAATCGACAGATTCCAAGTCATCCAACAGTCTTTGTGCATAAGCCGTAATGCGCAAAGCCCATTGCATCATAGGTTTTTGAACTACCGGATAACCACCGCGTTCTGAACGACCGTCTTTCACTTCATCATTGGCCAGAACAGTACCCAATTCTTCGCACCAGTTTACATAACCCACTTTTCGGTAGGCCAGGCGATAACTCATGAGGGTATCATCCTTTTCCTTGGCGCTGAAATTATTCCAATCTTCGGCGCTGAAACTGCCTTCGTTACTGTGAACAGCATTCACAGCAGCTGATCCGCCTTTTTCAAAACCGGCAATCAGATTTGAAATAGGAGCAGCTTTGTCCAATGCTTTATCATAATAAGATTCAAACAGCCATATAAAAATCTGCTGAGTCCATTTGTAATAATCAGGATTTGATGTATTTACCTCGCGACTCCAATCGAAGGAGAAGCCCAATTTGTTGAGCTGTTCTCTGTATCGCTGCATGTTTTCAGCAGTAGAATCGGCTGGATGAACCCCTGTTTGAATGGCATATTGTTCTGCGGGAAGACCGAATGAATCATATCCCATAGGATGCAGCACATTGAAACCGCATAATCTTTTATAGCGTGCAAAGATATCGGAGGCTATATAACCAAGCGGGTGTCCGACGTGCAAACCGGCACCGGATGGATAGGGAAACATGTCAAGCACATAGTATTTAGGCTTGCTCGGGTCGTTCTTTACTTTATAAATCTCGTTCTTTTCCCAAAAATTTTGCCACTTTTGCTCTATGTCACGGGGTTGATAATCCATGTTTTTATTTAATTTGAATATGGTTGTATCAAATACTAAAGCTTTGAAATAGCTTTAAAATACACAACCGCTGTTTTTTCTTAATATAATGTTTGATACTTTGTTTCTGTAGAGCGTGAAAATAGGTAATTTTTTTTGTTTTAGTTAAAATTTTACAAAAAACTATACTTTGTGGTGATTGGGTAGGCGTTTAAGCAAAAAAAACATTGCGAAAATACATATAATTGATTTTTTTAAGTACATATATTGCTTTTTAATATATTAAGTCAAAGGATTAAAAAGAGAGTATTTTTAATATATTTAAAATATTATTATTCAATTTTTTAATGTATTTAAACTCAAAAATACACTATCCAACTAAGCTCATAAATTGTGAGAATACAGTTACAATTCATTTTATTTATTTTCAAGAAAATGGCATTATGCAGAAATAAAATTATGGTCGAATATTTATTTAGACAAGTCAAACAAGATTACAATATGTTGGATATTTAATGCAAAAAACGGCATAGGAATTTATCCAAAGCCGTTTAAAATGTTGATAATTTAATTATTTTAGATATAGTTTCAATTCAAGAGTAAAAAAATGAATTTCAAATATTTAAACTATCGCCGCAGCAGGTTTTTTGATACTTTTGATACGTCATCTACTAACGGAACGAAAGTTAAATATTAAATTCATACAAAAGAGTTCAACCAATAATTCGCTCAATATCTATATTTTTAATAGGCTATAAATTTTTTTACATGATTTTCAATTTCAGAAAGTATAGTAGGGTCAATTATTTTATTTTCTTCTACAATTAAGCTTTCAATACGAGAAATTGGCTGATTTGGAGGCATCACACTTATATGAAGATAATTGAGTACGCCTGTAAAATGTTCCAAGCCACGAAGATTTCCGGCCCGGCCCGAAGCAACCCCTAATAGAGCGGCCTTTTTGCCGCCATGAAAAGTTTCTTTATAGGCTCTAATTGAACAGGCGTCTATAAACAGTTTTAAAATTCCGGGATAGCTGCCATTGTACTCAGGTATTACAAAATATAATTTATTGGAAGGTATAAATAGTTTATCCTGAATAGCACTCAGCGCCGCTGATTGATTTCCTGAACCATACATATCTATATGTAAAATATCGTCGGGCAAGTCTTCTAATGAAAAGAACTCAACATCTTCGTTTGTATTTGCTTTAAAAATTTCAAAAACCTGTTCTGCTAATTTTCGACTAAGGCTATTTCTGCGATTTGTTCCTGAAAAAACAGTTATCATATAGTATATTTTGAGATTTGATTAAATGTTTAATAATATTATAAATATTATTTTTTGTATTTATGAACAAGCTTTATGTATCTTATGTTCGTAAATATTTGCTTTTAATTTCCAAATATAGTATTTTAGAAACAAATCATAAATCTTAAAATCATAAAACAATTTTGATATGAAAATCAGTTACTTTGGACACTCCACTTTTATGGTAGAAGTCAATGAAAAGAAAATTCTTTTCGACCCGTTTATATCTCACAATCCGCTTGCACAGGAAGCTCGAATTGATGTAAATAGTCTCAATGCTGATTATATA
>JBIKQC010000142.1:0-9386 GCA_044349855.1 Saprospira sp. | reverse complement strand
CTGAACTTTTTTTGCAATTCATCCCACTGCTTATGACTCTTTGACTGAGCATTCAGTGAAAAGGCCGACAGAATAAGGAAAAGGGCAATGTGGAGAATTTTCATAAATCATATTTTTAGCAAGGGGAGATTTAAGCCTAATCCGTCATTAGAAATTCTATTACAAGGCTGTAAAATTAAGCACTTACTCGTTTTTTGGGCTTTAAAATAGGTGTAACTATTTATAGAGCTCGCTGTGCTCTGTTCTTCACCCCAAAAAACTCCGTGAGCACTTATTTTCGCTTCGCTGAGCGTTGGTTCTTTGCCCTTTTGGCTTTCATAACGAACTCTAATAACGGATCAGAATTTAAAAATAAGGAAATTAAAAAGCTCTAAAAATTATTTATTCAAAAACAGTAAAAAAATAAAGGGCGTACAATTCCATTGAGATAAAAAAAACGGCAGTCTCTTCTACTGAAACAGCCGTTTTATTGGTATAAATATTTACATTCTTAAAATTACTTGCCCTGAAACTTAGGTGCTCGCTTTTCCAAAAAGGCAGCAGCGCCCTCTTTGAAATCTTCTGTTTTTACGGTATTGGCAAATTCAATCACCTCACGTCTGAAACCTTCAGCGCTGAAATAGGTATTGACACATTCAATTACTTTCTGAATGGCAATAGGCGCTTTAGCCGCAATTTTTGTTAGGATTTCCATTGCCTTATTCACTTCTTCTCCGGCAGGAACTACATGATTGAGCAACCCCAAACGGTAAGCCTCTTCTGCACCGATCATATCGCCTGTCATAAGGAGTTCCATTGCTTTTGTTTTGCCAATGTACTGAATGAGGCGTTGTGTGCCGCCGTAGCCCGGGATGATTCCCAGATTGACTTCCGGCTGACCGAAACGTGCCTTTTCTCCGGCAATGCGCAAGTGGCAGGACATAGCCAACTCACAACCGCCGCCCAATGCAAAACCATTGACAGCCGCAATTACTGGTTTTGTAAATTTTTCAATCAGGAAGAAAATATCATGTCCGTTCTGCGACATATCCAATCCGGCCTGTGCATCCAAACCGTCAAATTCGCTGATATCGGCTCCTGCAACAAAGGATTTATCACCTGCACCTGTAATGATGACGCCTTTAAGTCCTTCGACAGTGAGTGCATCTTTGCCAAAAAACTGACGAAGGTCGGATAAGGTGCCACGATTCAAAGCATTGAGTGCTTTTGGACGATTGATTGTCAATACCACGATACCATCGCGGTTTTCAACTAAAAGATTTTCGTATTGCATAAAAAAGGTTGAGTTTCTTTTAATGTATTAGGTATGATGCTTTAGAAATCGGGGTAAAATTAGCGTTTCTTAGCAATAACAAAGCAGCTGCTGCCAAAATTTATCCTTTTCCCATTTTGAATTTTCTTCAATTCCCAATTCCAGATTTTATCTATCATTCGGCTGATAAAGCCCGCTTTCTTCCCATGTTCTTTTTTTGCCTTTTCCTGATCGATATTCTTAGGGGCAAATCCGAGTTTAGAGGGTATGCTGCGGAAAAAAAAGATGGGCAGGGGCAGAATGGAAAAAATATAACTTTTATAGACCATTTGAAATCCGGCCTTATTCAGTGTCTCCTCAATAGTTTTGAGGGTATATCTTCTGTAATGCCCAGCAATATCATCCTCATTGGACCAGAGCCATTTATAGGCCGGCACGGTAATAAAAACATGGCCGTCCTTTTTCATATAGGCAGCAATGGCCTTCAGAAAGTCCACATCTTTTTCGATATGTTCTACCACATCAAAAAGCCCTACAGATTCGATAGATTCTTTTTTGAATGCGGCATCTTCAAGTGTAGAGCAGATAATATTTGTCATGCCTCTTGTTTTGGCATTCAGGCAGCCCTGTATTCCCGGTTCTACGATTACTGTTGCGAGGCCATTTTTTTCAAGGCCGGAAGATACAAAACCGTTACCGCCGCCAATGTCAAAAAAAACTTTGTCTGCAGCAAATTTTTTCACAGCCGAAAGGATACAGTTATTTCTGTGTTTGAACCAAAAACTGCTGTCTTCCAATTCAAAACAGCTTTGATTTCCTGCTTCGGGGTATGAAATTTCTCTGTTGGAAGCACTGAAATAAATACCGTCTTTAGCTGTCAGATTTTCAGCAAATTCATCAAGATTGAACTTCATTGTTTTTCCATTTTTTAAGTAACAGGGTATTTAGTACAATCATTCCGACAAACAGGAGCAGACCAATTATACTCACTGTCCAGGACAGGTTCCAATAAGGCGGATTGAAAATTAGTTCAATGCTGTGTTTTCCTTCGCTCAATGGCAGCGCCATGAGCCCGAGGTTACCGATTTCAATTTTGACTGTTTTCCCGTCAACTTTGGCTACCCAGGATGGGTCGAAAGGAATAGACAGGAAAAGGGCTTTTGGTTTTGATACTGTAACCTCTCCACTGATACGATTATGGCTAAATTTTGTCAGTTTCAAAGATTCTGATTTCAGTGCAGTTACATCTGCTGACAATTCATCCAACATATAATTGGTATTGATTGCAGCAGTATCAAACTTTTGCAGGCCACTGAATTTTGCAAGGGCAGGGTTATCAATAACAATAGTTTTAAGCAGGGCGATCTGTTTTTTCAAACTGCCGGCCTCTTTTGAAAGTTTGTGGAAAGTGGCAGAATCCAGATATTTATCGTAGGTAAAACCTAAGGGCAGATAAAAACTGTTTTCCAATATCTTTACATCGCCGATAGAATCGATCAGCGTATAGCCCGGAAAATTAGGCACCTGCTGTTTTGCCAACATGTATTTATTGGAGGCGATTATCTGGACCAGCGGTGTATTCTGTAAACCGGGAGCCCAACGGGTTTCGAATTCCACCTTACGGTTGATGATATCCATATCGCCCAGGAACCTGATGTAATTTTTTTGGTTGAAAGACTGATAGGATGCTGTTCCAAAATAGTCCTGAACCTTTGCATCATTCATACTGCCATGTACGGCAGCTCCGGATTGGTAATACTTCGAAATTCTATAAAAATCTTTATCCTTCTGTTTTATTTTTGCAACTGCATCTTTAGTAAAGTCATTATAGAAAACCTTTTGTTTATATTCTGTTTTAGTTATGACCGGACGTTCCGTATTAAAAGTATAAGAAGAAACCAAAATAAGTTCAAGGGCTACTAAGCCAATCATTGCAATTCTTGCAGTTTGTCTGTAGTCGATAAAACCTAGTCCGGCGATCACAAATGTATGTGCAATCAGGAACATGATCAAGATATTTCTCATGCTGCCGTCAACGACATTAAATCCGGGTTCTTTGGTATCGTTGAATGGCATAAACATCATGACCATCCAAAAAACAAGGGTAGCGCCCAATACATAGAGATTTACTTTTCTGTTTGTATAAATCAGATCCAAGGCCTGTACGGCTACGTAGAGCAGTGAAAATGTAAAAAACAGACAGAAAGTTCTGTAATAATCTCCCGAGAACAGCCAGATTGCATAACGCACATATGGGAACAAAACCGGAATTACTACCAATAGCAGGCCGACAATAAAAAGTATGCGTTTTCTCCCACGACTGAGAGCAATTGCCTGAGGAATCAATATCAGCGTAAAAAGACCCGAATACAAAGCCGGTGCCTCCAAATAATTAGACCAGCCGGTAAAGTGCATGGCTTTATTTTGCGGATTAAAACCACCGTCTCCAACCAAGTCATTTGAAAATAAGCGGGCAAGGGCAGTGAGATTGTGTTTTTGTTCACCCAGCGCAAACATGGATTTCGAGCTAAGCGTTTCAAAGAATGCAGCTTCACCGGAAACCCTTGAACTGTTGAGAATCTGATCGACACTGCTTACCAGCATGACAGCACTCATGGAAACCCCAATTATTCCCATGGCCAACATCAGAAAATAAGTAGGAAAATATTTTTTGAGATCTGTGCCGTAAACATCGACCATTCTCATAGTGCTGTAAACAAAAATGAGTACGACAGATAGGTATAGGTCGAATGGGGAGTTGAGTGCAATGAGGAATACCGCTGCGGCAAAAATCCACCATTTATTTTTTTGGAAAAGGTATTCAAATCCCAATAACAGCAAGGCCATGTAGAGACCCTGAGTAGTAAAAATGTACCAACCGCTGCCAACAATCATAAAACCGGAAAAGCTATAAGCCATTGCTCCAATAATGGAACTGTGGTAAGTCAGTTTAATCATCCGCAGAAAAGCATAGAAAGCAAGGCCGGCTGAGAAAATTTTCAAAAACTCGACCCAGACAATGCCATAGGCTAAATTATCTTTTCCCATCATATAAAGCAGCCAATTGAAGGGGTCGCCAATGCTGAGCGGTAGAATATTTTGCCCCATCCCTTCATGAAAAGACCATTTAGGAATGCCCTCTTCTGAAAGATATTGTGCTATATAATAGAGTCTAGGATAGTAAAAATTAATGGTATCACTGCCGATATCTTTAAAAAGGAAAAGCCTGTCGCCCATCAGGAATGATCCGAATACGATAAACAGGATAACAAAAAGGGCGATACCCAGCAGGAAGATAGATTTTTTTGCCACTACCACTTCAAACAGGTCAACTATTGAAGTGGGTGCCTGCACTGCAATCATCTCTTTCTTATCTACAGGAGTTGCAGAAACTTGCGGCTGAGCGTTTTGGATTTTGCCTTTAGGCGTTTTTTTTGCCATAGTATTATTGCTTTGTAGAATGGCGTGGCATTCCTATATATAAAAAAGCTTCCCTACAAATATAGGGAAGCTTTGCTGTTTGCTTATAAGAAAGCTGATAATTTTAGCTACCGGATCTTCTGTTTGCCATATAAAATACACGGCGCATGTTTGCTTTACGCAATTCAGTTTTCACTTCAGTTACCAAACCCATTTTCACTTCACCGTCCACTTTTAGAGAAACGGTCATCTGGTTATGTTGGGCGTTTGGAACTTCAGTACGACGTTGTGTGGCGAAAGCCATAATGTCGGTAGGTTTTGCAAAAGCATCATTCAACTGTACGCGAGGTGCAGTACCCATCAATTCCTGATATTGACTGGAAGGAGGGCCTATAAAGACAAAACTGTTAAGCGATTTATTTTCAATTTTCCTCATTTCAGTAATCTGTGGAACCTTGGTACGTACCTTGATATCGGCATCACGCATTTTAGTTACCACCATAAAGAAACAAAGGAGCATGAACACGATGTCTGGCAAAGAAGCCGTACTGATAGGCGGCAATTCTTTGCCTTTTTTACCTTTTTTAAATTTTGACATAGGATTCAGATTCTTGTTATTGATGAACGAATTCCAAAATGCTATTTCTTCTTATCAAAGTCGGTTGCATCGGCTTCAGAGAGAACTTTTGGATAAGTCATACGGATTTCTTCCTGTTGTTCTTCGGTTAAAGCGTCATAAGCAACCCCGTGTTTGTCTCTGGATGCCTGTTCCCAAATTGTATTATAGGCGGCATTCAGTTCATTAAATACGCGGAGATACATATCGTAGGAAGTTCCATTATCATTTTGAAGTACGATAACAGCTTTTGTCATCTTTTCAGATAGCGTAGGTGTTTTATTTTCGTTCGTCAAAAACTCAATAGCTTTAGCTTTAAGATTGAGTACTTCAAAATTAATTTGGGCAGATTCCTGACCAGCTTCAACAATCAGTTGATCGGATGCCGTAATTTTTACCTGAAGTACGTTTCTTTTGTTTTTAGGCTTTGGTTCTACCTCATCAGTTTTATCAACCCATTGCGGCAGCATCTGATAGAGACCTGCATCGGTTTGAATAGTGGTGGTAACCAAAAAGAAAACCAAAAGAAGGAACGCAATGTCGGCCATCGAACCGGCATTGATTTCGGGAATTTTTTTGTCAGCCATATATTAACGTTGTTTAAGCAGGCCCCATACTCCCATGAAAACCAAAGAAGCCATGGTCAAAAAGATCATAATTCCGGTGAATATTAACATTCCATCAATATAAGCAATTGTTGCTCCATCCAAATGCGTATTGTCTACACCTTGAAAAAATGTAAGTTTTTCTGCATCCGGAGTGACGCCCATTCCGATAGATATAAAATACATAGCTATCATGACAACTATTGTTATCAAAGGCTTAATTGAGTCTTTAAAATTTAAAGCTGTATAAACAGCAGGTCCTACCAACGCTGCGATTGCAGTAAGAATGATAAGGAGATAACTTATATTCAGCGCAGGATTAAAAATTGTTGTTTCATATAGTTCCTCCATTGTAGCTCCTTCAGGGAAGCCTGCTACAATAACGCCGATACTGATAACCGACAGAAGGGCACCTACAGCGAAACTAATGCTAACCCCATGCTTTTTCAAAAACAGATATGCTGCTTTCATAAACTGTTGAATTTTAAAAAATAGACGAAAAAGGGATTATTGCTTATTTGCCTTGCGGTCTGCCGTTGGTATAACCGTTGTCAATCAGGATGTCGATCAAACCGATAGTTGAATCTTCCATTTTGTTTGACAAATCGTCAACTTTAGAGGTAATAAGATTGTAAAAAATCTGAAGAATCATCGCAACGATCAAACCGAATACGGTTGTAATCAAGGCGATTTTGATACCACCTGCAACTTCATCAGGTTTAATATCACCGGAAGCTTGGATAGTGTCGAATGCGAAGATCATACCGATTACCGTACCCAAGAATCCCAACATCGGAGCAAGAGCGATAAACAGTGCCAACCAAACCAATCCTTTTTCCAAAAGACCTACCTGAACACTACCATTGGACACGATTGTTTTTTCAACAGCGTCAATACCATCATCTACACGGCGAAGACCTTCTCCCAATACTTCAGCAGTTGGGCCGGAAGTAGCAAGGCAAAGATTACGTGCGCCTTCTATGTCATTGGCTTTGATGTGTTCTTCAATTTTAGCCATCAATTTTTTTGTATTTACTGTAGCAAGACTTAGTGTAATTACACGTTCGATAGCAACAGCCAAACCAAAAATGAGTGTAATCAATACAAGACTCATGAATTCCCAACCTCCATCAATATAGTATTTTTTTACCATTTGGTAGAAGGTTGTTTTAGCCTTCTCCTCAGTTTTGGGAGCTTCTTCAGTTTTAGGCTTTTCCTCAGCTTTGGGTTCTTCCGTTTTGTTAGTATCCGGTGTTTGATAGAATGCCAATGCGTCGTTGCTAATAGTGTAGTTTTGAGCAGAGGCTGTGTTATTGCAAACTGTTACACCCAACAGTAAGATGAGCACTAAAGCGAACAAATTTCTCATAATTTAAAAAAAGGTTTACAGATTTCGAAATTGCTTTTGCGTTCAAAAATTTAAAATGATATAAAATTTAATTAAAACTATACTAGAATTTTACAAAAAGCAGATTGAAGTATAATAAAAAAACTTGGCGGAGAGGGCGGGATTCGAACCCGCGGTACGCTTTCACGTACACACACTTTCCAGGCGTGCTCGTTCAACCACTCTGACACCTCTCCATAAAAATTTTTTTATGTTCTTTTTCTCTAAAAGAGCGCATAATTTAAGTGCTGCAGCCTGTTTTTTGAGATTAGGTGACAAAATTTGTAAAATAAACTTACAAAACAAAATTTTTTGCGGTCTTATCTTCAAAAATCAGGAACTTTATTGGAATATGAACTTTTTAAAATTCTTTTTCGGGGTTTAATACAGAATAAGACAATTTTGCTGAATTTTTTTTAGGGCAATTTGGAGGTCTGAACATTTTTTTTGTTTGTTTCAATTCAAACCTCCATACCCCTGTATTATGTTCTAAAGCGTACCCCTTAATTCCTGTTCTCTTTCAATTGATTCGAACAATGCTTTGAAATTGCCTTTTCCGAAAGACTTAGCCCCTTTGCGTTGAATTATTTCATAAAAAACTGTTGGGCGGTCCTGAACAGGTTTCGTAAAGATTTGAAGCAGGTAGCCATCTTCATCATTGTCTATAAGGATATTAAGTCGTTTCAATTCCTCAATATTCTCTTCAATAGGTCCTACCCTATCCAATACATCTACGTAATAAATTTCTGGGACGTAGAGAAAGTCGATGCCATTTTTTCTTAACTGATCTACAGTTTTTATGATATCATTAGTGGCAATAGCGATATGTTGGACTCCGGAACCGCCATAAAAGTCAATATATTCTTCAATCTGTGATTTTTTCTTGCCCTCAGCAGGCTCGTTGATTGGGAATTTCACATAACCATTGCCGTTTGAAACTACCTTACTCATGAGCGCAGTGTACTCTGTAGAAATATCATTGTCATCGAATGTTATGAGCAGGTTAAAACCCATTACTTTTTGGTAATATTCGACCCATTCGTTCATTTGTCCCCAATCTACATTGCCAACACAGTGATCGACATAAAGCAGACCCACCGGCTTGACTTCCATTAGACCTTTTTTGGCTTTATAACCCGGCATGAATGCTCCTGTATAATTTTTGCGCTCAACAAAGGTATGAACTGTTTCTCCATAAGTATAGATACCGGCGATTTTCACTTCACCAAATTCATCAGTTAATGTCTGAGGTTCGAATGCTGATTTTGCACCACGTGACATTGCAGTATTGTAGGAATAAATAGCATCATCTACCCAAAGTGCCAATGTTTTTACCCCATCGCCATGTTTTTTAACATGATCTGCAACAGGATGATTTTCTACAAGCGCAGTAGTGAGTACAAGGCGAATCTTGCCCTGTTGGAGGACATAGGAACACAATTCTTTACTGCCGGTTTCAAGGCCTTTGTATGCGACCAGTTCAAAACCAAAGGCAGCCTGATAATAATGTGCTGACTGTTTGGCATTACCTACATAAAACTCGACATAATCGGTACCGAGGAGAGGCAATTGATCTTTTTCCATTTTGGCGTTGGTTGTTTAAGTTAAATAAAAAAGTCGGGCATTGGTTTTTTAGTTGGATCAACCGCATATTTGGTAAAATCATAACAACCCTCCATAGTCAATACTTCATCATCGATGAAGAAGTTGCCTGTACAGTCGCGACTGTCACGCTGAAGAATCCAATATGCTGCATCGCCCATGATCTCAGGAGTTCTTGAGGCTTCGATCATATCATCACCGCCTAACAGGTTTTTAACGGCTGCTGTTGCAATTGTTGTACGGGGCCATAAAGCATTTACGCCTATACCCAAATCTTTAAATTCTTCAGACATCCCCAATACACACATACTCATTCCAAATTTAGTCATTGAGTAAGCCACATGATTAGCAAACCAACGCGCTTCCATATTGAGCGGCGGTGAGAGGTTAAGGATATGCGGGTTTTTTGATTCTTTAAGATATGGGAGACAGGCTTTTGACATCAGAAAAGTGCCGCGAACATTCACTCCGTGCATCAAATCATAACGTTTCATTTCAGTAAAT
>JBIKQC010000141.1:0-9396 GCA_044349855.1 Saprospira sp. | reverse complement strand
AATGAGCGGCTTATTCACGCACTTCGTGAATTGGCCGATATTGGTAATACCGTAATTGTTGTTGAACATGATAAAGACATCATGCTCGCTTCTGATTTTCTGATGGATTTGGGCCCTAAAGCCGGTAAATTTGGCGGAGAAATAGTTGCACAGGGCAGTCCCGAAGAATTTTTAAAACAGGAAAGCAATACAGCCGATTACCTTAGCGGCAGATCAAAAATAGAAGTACCTAAAAAAAGAAGAAAGGGCACCGGTAAAACCCTTAAATTGATAGGGGCTAAGGGACACAATCTGAAAAATGTTACTTTGGAAATTCCTTTAGGTAAATTTATCTGTGTTACAGGCGTTTCCGGCAGCGGAAAATCAACTTTGATCAATGATACACTTTATCCGATTTTGAGACAGCATTTCTACAATTCGCTGCAAAAACCTTTGGAATATGAGGCAATTGAAGGAATTGATCTGTTGGATAAAGTAATAGAAATTGATCAGGAGCCTATCGGTCGCACACCACGTTCCAATCCTGTTACCTTTGTAGGCGTTTTTGATGATATACGTAAGCTGCTTTCTGATACTATGGAGGCTAAAATCAGGGGATATAAACCCGGCCGATTCTCCTTTAATGTATCTGGCGGACGTTGTGAAACCTGCGACGGCAGCGGATTCCGTGAAATTGAAATGCAGTTTCTGCCAAATGTAGAAGTAGAATGTGAAACCTGTGGCGGTAAGCGCTACAATCGCGAAACTCTGGAGATTTTATACAAGGGAAAAAACATCAACGATATATTGAACATGGCAGTGGATGAGGCCGCAGATTTCTTCAAGGAAATGCCAAAAATTTTCCGTAAGATAGAAACTTTAAAATTGGTAGGACTTGGTTATATCACATTGGGACAGTCTGCTACAACACTTTCGGGAGGGGAGGCACAGCGTATAAAACTGGCCAAAGAACTTTCCAAAAAAGATACAGGCAACACCATTTATATATTGGATGAACCCACAACAGGTCTGCATTTTTCAGACATCAGAATGCTGTTGGATGTACTCAATGAACTGGTAGAACGCAAAAATACGGTCTTAGTAATTGAGCACAATATGGATGTGATAAAAGTGGCCGATTATATTATTGATGTTGGTCCGGAAGGCGGAAATAAAGGCGGGCAGATTATTGCGAAGGGCACACCGGAACAGGTGGCTAAAGTCAAAGAAAGCCATACTGCCAGATTTCTTAAAAATGAATTGAAATAAAAGGTCAATTTTTATATTGATGGATATTTTAACACAAATTTCTATCACTTTTGAAAACATCATTGATAGATAATACAGCTGCTACGGATATTCGATTAGTTCTGCCTTGTATCATTTTAAAGATATTGTCCCTGCACAGACTACCGATTTGGGCGTTACACAAAAAAACATTGAAGCCATGTTTCGAATTTTGGAAATTCCGCTTCCTTATGAGGGCCTGATTTAACTTATATTCTAAGAGATTAAATTCAAATTATAAAAGATTGAGAGCTGAACCGCTTTGGTGCAGCGCTCATTTTTATTTGTCTTTACGTTTTGAACGTTCTACTTTTCCTTTTTTCTTCAGCATTCTTTTAAACCAACTTTCTTTGGGGGCATTTTCTCTTTCCTCCAACAAAAAATCAATACCTGATTCCAAGGATGTTTTAACGATGTCCCTAAGTTCTGAAGCATTTTTAATACTGTCTTTGAAATTGTAATGTGCTGTGGGAATAGGTTCGCCAAAATGGAAATAAAATCGCTGCGGTTTTGGAAGCAGGGTAGGGCCATAACCTTTAACAATCGGTATCAGTAAATCTTTTCGAAGACCGATGCGTTCGATCATTTTACCCAAAGGAGATTTCATGTAATCATCAGCATCGTAGACAATATCATAACATTCCTCAGGTCCTACTGAGGCGAGTGGAACGATAGTGCAGCCAAATTGAATAGCAATTTTGGCAAAGCCGATATGGTCTTTCCAAATAAGCTGATAGGCTTCTCCTTTTTTTTTGAAAGCTTCGCGAGCACCGCCCGGGAAAACTAATACATACTGCCTATTTCGGAGAAGATCTGCTGCATTTTCACGGGTACCTTCTACTTCTCCGAATTTGACAAGAAATTCTCTGACAAATGGGATTTTGAAATGTGCATGATCTACAAGCATGCGCAAGAAAATATTTTTCTCGCGATAAAGTCTTAACCAGATAAGCGGAACATCCAATCCGCCCATGATAGTATGATTGGCAACAAATAGTACAGGGCCTTCCAATGGAATATTTTCAAGCCCGTAAAATTGAGGATCAGTCAACCATTCCCAAGGTCTGAAAATGTTGCCTACAAGTTCAACTTCCGAAGGCTGCGGTGGGTCAAGGTCAAAATTAAAATCCATAGTGTAATTTTAGGGAGTTACACTACAAAGATAAGAAAAACAGTAGAAAGGAAAAGAAGAATAGTTTTAACGAAGTTTTGATGGCAATAATTTTTTCTCTGTCATCAGCTTTTCCAACTCAGTATTGATAATATGAGCGATTTCCTGAGCACGGTCCATGATCATGTAGTGGTTTCCTCCTTCAATAAAATGGCTGGCACGAACATAAGCTACTGGAAAAATTTCGTCTTTTGTGCCATGTATATGTATGTAATGATTTGGAATAAGTTTGTTGTCCCAATTTGCAGCAGCATATTGTGCCCAAGCTATATGCCTTTCACATGCATCATCAATCATAGATTGAAGATGTTTACGGCCTTTGAAATTAGTTACGCCAAGTATCCAGGACACTGGTGCTATAGATTTCCTGATAAGCCAGGCAGGGAGCTGCAATTTGTCGAGCGGAAGGTTTTTAAGTAATTTTATCTGCCAGGGAAACTCATTTGGGTGTTTGATAGTGGAAATAAGAAAGACCTTTTTCATTGGTAAAATCTTGGAAAGTTCTACCGAAATAATACCACCTAATGACATGCCGATTATAACTGAATTTTCGTCAAAATTTTCAATTGTCTGACTCAAACGTTTTGCATATTCCTTCATGCTTTCGGTAGGATGTGCCGGTTCCAAATGCTCCAGAAAAGTAATGTCCTGACTGAGCAGTAAAGGCGACAAATTATCAAACATACGTTTGTCATTTGCCAATCCGGGAACGCAATAAATTTTCATGATAAAGTATTTTGTTACTTGGGCAATTTTATGCTATTCTATTGAAAAGCAGTTGAGTTGCATTTATATTATAATCCATTATGTATTATTTCGGTTCAAATATTTGCATTTATTTTTGTTTAGCAAAACATTTAATCAAAAAAGTACATTTTGATGAACTTTTCTGTTGTTGCTCATGCAATGTTTTTAAATATATTCACTGTATCAATTAAAAACTGATTACATAAGTGAATCTATATTTAGCAGATTTGCTATTTAATCTACGATCGGGTTGGAGTTTCGGTTTTATTTGCTAATTTCGTTCTGAAATCAACAATTGAGCAGATAAAATAAACGCTATATGAAAATATTATTTTTGGTAAGACATGCAAAATCTAGTTGGAAACACGCTGACGAGTTAAGCGATGCAGAAAGACCATTGAATAAAAGAGGGGAGCGCGATGCACCATTTATGGGCGAATTGCTGCTTAGAAAAGGAATTTTACCCGATATGCTTGTCTCAAGCCCTGCACTCAGAGCACTTTCCACAGCAAAGGAATTTGCCAATACATTTGAATACCTTGAAAGTAAAATTGAAGTGGAAGACCGTGTATACTTAGCTTCTGCAGGTGCGCTTTTAGGTGTAATTCAAAATTTTGACAATGATTTTGATTCTATTATGGTTTTTGGACATAACCCCGGACTAACCGAGTTTATTAATTTGTTCGAAAATGTATTTATCGATAATCTTCCTACCTGTGGTGTCGTATGTATCGCCTTTTCTGCCAATAATTGGTCGGATGCTGAACCTGAAAATGGAAAAGTATTGTGGGTAGAATATCCTAAGCTTTATGCTGTTTAATGAAAAGACCAAGTAAAACTTAGATAAAGACATCAGTTTACAATCATTGATTTCATAGTTTTTATGAGAAGATTACTATTGATTATTTTCCTTTATTCCTTTTTATTAAACCAGCTTTTTTCTCAATACCCACCCTTAAATACAACATCTGTCGGTCAATTAGCTTATCCAAACAGGTTAAGTTCTGTTTGGCATTACAAACATCCCGGAGGAACAGAATATGCATTAGTCGGAACTTATAACGGTGTATCAATTGTAAATGTAAACAGTAATATCTATCAGAACCAGCTGATACCCGGCGCTCCTACAATCTGGAGGGAGTTGAAAACATGGCAAAATTATCTCTATGTTGTTTCTGAACAGGTAAGTCAGGGACTGCTTATTGCCGATCTGTCGGGACTTCCGCACAATGTTAATTATCAGTATAAATTCCTGACTGTCGGTAATGACACTGTCAGAAACGCACATACCTTATTCATTGACACAAATGGCTATCTATACCTCTCAGGTGCAGATGTAGCCAATGGCGCGCCTTTGATTTTTGACCTGAATCAGGATCCTTCCAATCCGGTTTTTATTGGAAAAGCAGGAACCGAGTATGCTCATGACCTTTTTGTCCGCGGAGATACACTTTGGGCTGCAAATTCCTCAGTTTCTCAATTTAGCGTGTACAATATCAGCGATAAATCGAATCCGATACTCATGGCTACACAGGCCACAAGAGGTGGATTAACACACAATGTTTGGCTTTCTGATGATAGCCAAACCCTTTTCACCACTGATGAAAGACCAGCCAGTTGGGTAGATGCCTACGATGTAACAGATCTTAGCGATATTAAATTGCTTGATGGCTGGAGACCTAAAGATGCTGTACTGCGGGGTACAATACCGCATAACGTTCATGTATTAAATGATTATCTTGTCATTGCACATTATACAGATGGGGTTATCATTGTAGATGCAAAACATCCCGATAATCTGGTAAAAGTAGGAGCCTATGATACTTATCCGCAGGACATTGGTGGATTTGCCGGCTGCTGGGGCGTTTCTCCCTATCTTCCTTCAGGAAAAATTCTGGCTTCAGATATTCAAACCGGTTTACATGTCATAAGTCCTGTTTACAAAAGAGCCTGCAGGCTTCAGGGTCAGATAAGCGATGCACAGACTTCTTTGCCGCTTTATGGAGTACAGATAGAAATAATGAATACCGACGCTGAACGCATCTCAAAACTTGATGGAACCTATAAAACAGGGATTCATAGTGCCGGAAATTATCAGGTACGTTTTCGTAAAATGGGTTATATTCCACAGGTTGTCAATATTGATCTCTTTAATGACAGTATTTCGGTTTTAAATGTAGACATGCAAGCTGCCGTAAATTTCAATAGTACTGGAAAAGTAGTACTGGCCGATGATCCATCTCAGGGAGTAGCAAATGCAAAGGTAAAATATATACAAAGCGCATTTGCATTCGAAACAGAAACCGTCTGTGATGTTTCCGGTAATTTTTCGACCTTAGTTCAGGAAGAAGAATACCTGCTTGTAGCTGGAAAATGGGGATACAAAACCAAAGCAGATATTATATCAGTCAATTCTTCATTTGTTGCAGAAATTGCCTTAGATACAGCAATTTACGATGATTTTATTTTTGATTTCGGCTGGACTGTATCCGGCATAGACAGCGGTGCATGGGAAATTGCTGTGCCTAATTCTGTATATGAATGGACAGGAATGATGCCAAAAGCAGATATTTGGACGGATATTGGTGGAAGATGTTTTATAACTGGTGTTAATAGCAGCCGTTCGGATCAGGGTGCCACTGTTTTGACATCTCCAGGTTTTGACGGGACTAAATATAATGAACCGCATCTGGCCTTTCATTACTGGTTCAGTAATTTCGACAGCACTTTTGCCATTCACAATGATACATTGCAGGTCTTTATTGACAATGGAACCGATAATGTTTTGGTTGCCAGTTATCTGAATGGATTGTACAGTTGGTCAAATCAAATACTGCTTAAAATCTCCGATTATACTCAGGTTACCGATAATATGAACGTCAGCTTCAGGGTTTCCAACAGTTTTTCCAATAATTATCTAGAGGCAGCAATTGATAAATTTGAAATAAATGAATTATCTGTGATTACTAATCGGCAATATTATAGTGAATTGGAAAATAATTCCGTAACTTTGAGCGCTTTCCCAATTCCATTTGGAGATAATATAAATATTGAATACAGAGTTTTGGTTCCGTACAGAAGTACGCAGTTTATAAAAGTATTCAATCTTTTTGGAAATTTGGTAGAAACAAGGCAGATTGAAACCTCAAATGGATCTTTTACACTTGGTTCTGAATGGCCTGCCGGCGTATATTTCATACAACTTGGGGATAAAAGCTTAAAGCTTATTAAACATTAAATTACCTATTGAATTTTAACAAACCTCTAGACATTATTATGAAAGTGTTTTACTTTGTTTTAATCTTGCTCAGTCTGAACATACAATCGTGGGGACAGACAAACTATGGCATGACCTCTGTTGCCAATCTTCCCTATACTCAAGAACTCAGCAGCCTTTGGGGATGGAAATCTGCGAGCGGCACAGAATATGCACTTGTAGGAACTACCACAGGTACCTCGATTGTGAGTTTGGCAAATCCGGCAAACCCAGTTCAAGTACAGTTTATTCCCGGTGTTAATACTATTTGGCGCGAAATTAAAACCTATGGTAATTACGGATATGTAGCCTGTGATAACTGCAATGAAGGGCTTCTAATTATAGACCTCTCAACCTTGCCGGGCTCTGCCAATCATATTTTTTATAAACCCCGGCTTACAGTAAATGGCGATACTGATACACTAAGGTCAATTCATACACTATATGTAGAAGACAATTATTTATATCTTGCAGGTACTAATATCAACGCTGGAGAAACAATTATTATGGATCTTGTAAATCCATGGGCACCTCAAAAAGTTGGCAATCTTCCTAACACTTATGCGCACGATATTTTTGTAAGAGGCGATACAATTTGGGCAGCCAATATCTATGACGGATATTTTTCTATCTATGATATCACTAATAAAGCAACACCAGTATATTTAGGTAATCAGACTACGCCCAACAACTTCACGCACAATGTTTGGATCTCTAGCGACGGAAATACAATTTTCTCAACTGATGAACGTGCCAATGCTTATGTCGCAGCTTATGATGTTTCTGACTTGAGCAATATCAGAGAATTGGACCGTTGGCAGACATTTGAAACTCGCGGATCGGGCGTAATTCCTCATAATGCTCATGTACTCAACGACTATGTTGTGGTATCTTACTATACCGATGGTGTTGTTATTCTGGACGGCAGTCGACCGTCAAATCTGGTAGAAGTTGCAAGATACGACACCTATCTCCAAACAAATCAGGGTTTTTACGGATGCTGGGGAGTTTATCCTTATTTTCAGTCGGGTCTTATTGCAGCTTCAGATATAAATACGGGATTGCATATTATGCAACCAAACTATCAGCGTGCCTGCTGGCTGGAAGGTAATGTAACCGATACGCTGTCAAATGCCCCTCTGGGCAATGTTTTGGTAGAAATTAATACAACCGCAATTTTTGATAATTCAGTACTTAACGGAGATTACAAAACAGGGTATGGCATAGCCGGAACTTATAATGTTACTTATTCAAGAGCAGGATATTATCCTAAAACAATCAGTGTAAATCTTCAGCATGGGGTAGTCAATTTACAAAATGTACAGCTCAGACCTATGATAGCTTTTGCCTTCACAGGACGGGTTGTGGATGCCGATAATGCAAATGCTCCAGTGGCAAATGCTAAAGTTATGTTGGAAAGCCCAACATTTAATTATAATGCCACAACTGATGCTTCCGGAAACTTTACCGTTCCGGCTATGTTTCAGGATAATTACAGCATCTATGCAGGTAAATGGGGTTATAAAACAGTATTGCAGAACAGTTTCATTGAAATGAGTTCAACTGCACCTATAATTCCGATTAACAGAGGTTATCGCGATGAATTTATACTTGATCTCGGTTGGACTGTTAGCGGCAATGCAAGTACAGGAGCTTGGGAACGCGAAGTATCTGAGGAATTATTGTTCAATACAAACCCGGCAACGCCTAATGAAGATTTGCCAGGAGATATTGGAAACAAATGTTTTATCACTGGCGCCAATAATGCAGGATCACTTTCTCAAGATGATTTAGATGGCGGAAATACTATTCTGCGTTCACCAAATTTTGATCTTACATCTTATATTGAGCCGTATATTAATTACAATGGCTACTTTATCGCAATTCAGGGCAACGGTACGCCCAACGATTCAATGATTGTTAAAATATACAATGGTACTACATCAGCAGTTCTTTCTATTTATAATACACCTGTTTACAGTTGGAGAGCAGAAGCTTTGAAAATATCTGATTTTATTACACCTACAGCTAATATGAGGATAGAAGTTGAAGCATTTGATAAGTCTCCGGGCCATGTTGTGGAAGCAGCATTCGATCTTTTCGAAATTGTTGAAAACGGCGCTGTTGCCAATACAATGACAGCTTCAGAATTAGTAAAATTCAGTATATATCCAAATCCTTTTGTCAATACATTTAATATTGATATTGATTCAGAATTTTTGATTGGAGAGCAAATCCGATTGTTCGACAATTTGGGCCGTATGCTCCATTCACAACAAATTTCTAAAACAGGAATTCAACAGCTTACTGTTTCAGATAAATTGTCAAACGGCATATATATTATTAATATTGGCGGAAAAACTGCCAAACTGATAAAAATGAAATAGGAAAAGTGAAATATTTTTTAAAAAAGGGTAGATTCGCAAAGAATCTATCCTTTTTTTATGTCGATAAATAAATCATCAAAATTGTCAGGGCTCTTAAAAAAACCTTTTTTAGCCGATCCCAGATACATTGCAGCTATTTGGATGGCCATTGCTGTCATTGCCGCTTTGAAACAGTTTTTTACAGATGATTTTAATAATTACCTGATTTTTAAACATGTATTTTATCATACAGTGGAACAGATTTCACTTTATGCAGAATATCCGGATTTGTATAAAGATCACAATCACTATGGGCCATTTTTTAGTATTGTAATTGCGCCATTTGCGTTATTGCCCGATGTTTTGGGTATGACTATGTGGAATTTGGCTAATGCAGCATTTATTATTTGGGCTGTTTTTATGCTTCCCTTAGCGGCGAATAAAAAAAGTCTGATTTTATGGATTTCAGCACATGAGTTTTTAACTGCAGCGCTTAGTTTTCAATTTAACCCATCAATTGCGGGAATCATTATTTTGTCCTTTGTTTTTATTGATAAAAAGAAGGATTTTTGGGCTGCAATGCTTATTGT
>JBIKQC010000590.1:0-2689 GCA_044349855.1 Saprospira sp. | reverse complement strand
GGGTTTTCACCCGATAAATTTGGATTTTAGGATAAAAAAAGCTCTACGGTTTCAAAGGAGCTTTAATAAATCAATTTCGTGTTTTCGTTTTGCTGCCATTATACTACATTTCGAAATGGCATGAATTGAACTTTCTCCACCTCATCAGGACTATAGAAGTATGCAGAATCATAGACAGAATTGTAACAATAGTTATTTTTAACTATTTTTTAAGCCTTTTGGTATTTAAAATTGAAGTAGTCAATATTTTGTAAATGGGACTCAAATCAGGATTATGCTCGTCAAGCCAGGCTAAATGATTGAAAATTGTTCCTTCATCACCCCTTGCCGCCGGTCCTGTCTGAACCTGTCCGGGAATTGAAGTTTCAATTTTCCGTACAGTCTGTCTGATTAAGGGTTTCAGCATATTGAAATCAAGATTTTCCTTTTCACAAATATCATAAGCAGCCGAAAAAAGGAAATTGCTGAAATTATTGACAAAAACTGCTGCTACATGCAGTCCTTTTCGCTGTTCTTCGTTGATAATGTATACATTGGGACAAATGGATTTGGCCAATTGCGCCAACTTTTCCAAGGAATTGTTATTACTTCCGGCTACACAGAGCGGGAGTTCTTCGAAATCGGGTTCCAAATTGGCAGAAAAGGTCTGAAGGGGGTAAAAAACGCCATAATTACTATGCTTTCCTTCAAAAACCCTAAGGGATGTCGCCCCCGAAGTATGCGCCAGAATGCCTTTGCCCGGATTTATTATATTGGAAACAGCAGAAATGGCATCATCATTTACCGCAAGAATGTAAATATCCGACTCAGGATCCAATCTTTTAATATCATCGGTCGCAACTGCATTTACCGCATTTGCAAGAGTTTCGGCCTTAGCTAATTCTCTGCTGTAAACCTGATGAATAAGGTGACCGCAGCTGAAAATTCGCTTTGCCAATGCTGTACCTACGTTTCCGCTGCCAATTATGGTGACTTTCATGAATTTAGGCTTAGTTAAAATAATTGCCGTGCATGGCTAATACTCGAATAAAGCCGTAAAATACATAATTTTATAAAAAAAGCGCTGCAAGTTTATGAGTTAGCCCTTTGAGTTGTTAATTTTGTTAATCGATATCGTTTATCTTGCCTGATTTGACATGCTGATGCCAATCAGATTCCATACTTTCAGTATTTGCATGAATATAGTCACTTTTACTACCGATTTTGGCCTCAAAGATTATTACGCAGCCAATCTGAAAGGCTGCATTTTGAGTTGCGGCATTGTTTTGACAATGGTGGACATTACCCATCAGGTTGAAGCCTATAACATTTCGCAGGCTGCTTTTATGCTGGGAAATACCTATAAGGCTTTTCCAAAAGGCACTGTGCATATTTTAAGCGTAAATAATTTTTACGAGGCAAATCCGCGTTTCTTGGTGGCGCTGCATGATGGACATTATTTTATAGCAGCTGACAACGGCGTGTTTTCGCTGTTATTTGAAACTGTACCCGAATATATGTACGAACTGCGGCACCCGACCGATTTGACTGTTCAGAGTCTCAATGATTTATTTGCTCAGGCAGTTGCCTATATTTTTCAGGGTAAAAGCTTTCATGGAATTGGCATAGCCACAACTCGGCGTATGCAACGCATTTCTATGCAACCGATTATTGGGAAGAGTTATATCAGAGGATCTGTAATTCATATTGATGCTTTTGGAAATGTGATTCTCAATATTGATCGTGCCCTATTTGAAAGGGTAGGACAGGGCAGAGCCTTTGAACTCTTTTTTAAACGATTCGACCCTATTACCGAACTAAGTACAAAATATTCCGATCAGCCTTTCGGTGAATTGTTATGCCTGTTCAATTCTTCCGGCTTTTTGGAAATTGCAGTAAACACAGGTCAGGCTTCCGCGCTTTTTGGACTTTTAGTAGATGATACGGTTCAGATTGATTTTATGGAGTAGAGGGATAAAATACTTGATTTTTTAATTAAATTTTGAGTTATTAAATATCCTTTCCTATGTCCCTTCCTAATATAAATTTAACATTAAAGACTTTAGTGTAGCACCTCTGGAGCCGCGGGTTTTAACCTGCGTTTGACTTATCATTAGAGCCGCGATTTTAATCTGCAATAAGATAAAAGATCAAGCTGCTGTTTTTAATACCAAGTACCCTCTACCCTCTACTTTGATACCTTCTAAATATATGTCCGTCTTTTATTTAAAAAAATTTGCCGTTGCTCAGGATGAATGTGCCATGAAAGTAGGGACAGACTCCACCATACTGGGAGCCTGGGCAAATGCCGAAAAAGCAGATAGAATCTTGGATATTGGCAGCGGAACCGGTGTTTTGGCACTAATGATGGCCCAGAAAAATACCGATGCAGAAATTACAGCCATAGAAATTGACGAAGCTGCTTATTTACAGGCGAAAGGCAATTTTAAAAACAGCCCCTGGTCAGAGAGGCTTCAGTTGTTTCACTGTCCTGTACAGGAATTCAAAAGCCCCACTCTTTTCGATGTGATTATCAGCAATCCGCCTTTTTATCAGTCGGGAAAACACATCGCTGCGCCGGATGAAAAGCGCAGAATTGCAAGATCTACAGAAACATTGAGCTTTGATGATCTAGCTGCAGCTGTTTCTGCCTTACTGAGTCCGGAAGGTATTTTCTATCTGATTCTGCCCACAGAAAATGAGACAGCAT
>JBIKQC010000140.1:0-9436 GCA_044349855.1 Saprospira sp. | reverse complement strand
TGGGTATTGTTCAGGGACACATGGAAACCGTGCATGCTTATACCAGTTCACAAAATCTGTTGGATAACTACCACAAAAAAGAACGTCGCGGTCGCGGTGCTGCCACCAATATGGTGATTACCTCCTCAGGCGCAAGTTCTGCCCTGAATGAAGTGTTGCCGGAATTGGCCGGAAAAATTACCGGTTCATCCATTCGTGTGCCGATTCCTGACGGATCTTTGGCCATAATGACCCTGCAGCTCAATCGCGCCACCACCTTGGAAGAGGTGAATGAAACATTGCGTAATGCAGCACTCTACGGAGATTTGTTCGAACAGATCATGTATTCTTCTTCCAAAGAGTTTGTTTCTTCCGATGTAATAGGTGCGCTTGCCTGCTCTGTTTATGATGCGCCTGCCACCAAAATTTCCAAAGACGGCAAACAGATTACAATTTATATCTGGTATGACAATGAATATGGTTATACCCGTCAGGTAATCCGCCTGGCTAAGTATGCAGCTGAGGTAAGACGTTATATGTATTATTAATAGAGGTTTTAATCAGAGGAAGTCAAAGATTTTGGCTTCCTCTTTTTTGTAAATTTAAATTGCAGTTTGCTTTTCGCCTTAAACGGCAAATTTATATTGCCGGATAGGTAGGGACCAGTTATGTGTGTTTCTAAACTAAATTGATAATGAAAGAAACCTTATAAAAGTTAGTAATTTGAATTGCTGCAACCCCATCGGGGTGACATGTTTATTCAATATGGCTATACAGGGCAATTCCATCCTTGAAATTTCTATCTAGGGGATAAATTATATCGAAAAAGTTGTTCCATGTTGTTTTTAGTATATATTTTTTTGTGTAATGATGAATTGAAATGAGCAAAACGACACAGAAAATTGATAAAAAAAGTCTTTACTTTCAAACGAAAGGATGAAGCTTACTGCTGAACTGAAGAGGTATAGGTTCAATAGCCAAAGCAATGAAAATACCGCAAATTTTAGTAAACTTTTTAAACTTTTAATGTTTTTGCAACAATGAAAGCAACCACAATATTTATACAAATATTTTTCTTATGCATATGTTTTTGCAATTGTGTAAAAGCCCAAATAACGGATTGGGAAGAGCATAAACTGAAAGGCAGAGTAAAAACCCTTAAGATTATTTCTTACGTGGCAGCCAATAAATTTGGTAAAGCTGTAAAAACCAAAAAAAGTTTTACAATTGAATATATTTACAATGAAAAAGGAAGAAATCTTGAAATGATTGGGTTTAAACCTGATGGTGGTTTTAACGGAAAAACAAAATACGATTATGATGAAAACGGATATCTGATTAGTATATATGGCTATAATTCTGATGGAAATCTCGATAAAAAAACTTCCTATAAATATGACAATAAAGGAAAAAGGATTGAAGAAAACAGCTTTACATCCGATGGGATTAGCTTTGAAAATAAAACTTTTTATAAATACGATGAAAGTGGAAAGGTACTTGAGTCTGTTTTTGAAACAAAAAATTATTATAAAAAAAGTCTATTTGAGTATGATGAAATTGGAAATTTAATTTTATCAAGTAGTTTCAAAGACAATGGAAACTTGATTGAAAAAAGCAGCTATACATTTGAAGGACATAAAATTGAAGAAAAATTCTTCAATGCAGATGGTAGTATATCTGTCACAATAATAAATAAATATGACGAAATCGGAAATAAAATTGAAGTTATAAGATATAAATCTGATGGTAGCCTTATTGGAAAAAATATTATCAGGTATAATGATAAAAATGAAACTGTTGAAGAAAAATTCTTCAATGCTGATGGAAGTTTAGAAGTAAAATATACTTTCAAATTTGAGTATGATAAGATAGGGAATAAAACAAAAAGCGTCTTTTATAAAAATGACATCCCTTTGAATATTACAGCACGGGAGATTGAATATTTTGATTAAAGTTCTCAGTTTTAAATAAATAAAACCTTAACAAACCTGTAACCTTTCCCTAAAACCGTCGTTAAGAAAAAGAACAAAAAAATTCCACAAGAAAAAACAGAACCTATAGCCTGATTTTACAAAAAAAAAGAAACATCAGCTGTCAGCTTTTGGCAGCATTTACTAATCAGGAAAAACAAAAAACATGAGAGCCCTAATACTGTTTCCGGCATTTTTGCTGTTAGGCGCCTGCCTGCCCCTTTCTGAGTACAGAAACAGTTTGAGCCGTTTTAAGGAGCTTGAACAGGAGTACGACGCATTGAATGTAGAGCTGAGATTGCTCAAAAAATACAATAGCGGACTGATGAGAAGCCTAGCCGATTTGGAAGCGCAGATTGCGCTGGAAAATAAAAGGAAATTATTAAAAGAAGTCCAGATTAACAGAAGACTCAAAAAGTTAGAAATTGAAAGCAATCTCAGTTGGGTTGAAATCTATAATATTAATATCCATCAGCCCTACTACGGAGAGAAATATTACATTGAATTTATAAAAATGAATCCCTGCCAGAATCCCGATACGGCCAGGAATATTTCATGGCTTACAGAAAAAGAAAAGGATACTTATTATTGGCTGAACTATGCCAGAATACATCCAAAAGAGTTTTGCGATACCTATATACGCCCATTTTTGAGTAAACTGGGTTCCGACAAAGACCCTTACCTGCTATCGCTTATAGATTATTTATATGCCATGAAACCTTTGAATGCATTGGTTCCCGACAAAAAGGCTTTTGAATCTGCAAAATGCCATGCAGTCAGCAGTGGAAAAATTGGCCATACAGAAGCATTCAGATTGGAAACCTGTAAGGAATTAGTATTTTCAGAAAGTACTGATTATGGAAATTTTACAGCGAGGGCACATGTGATAAGGCTTTTGCTTAGTAAAAATAATCCTGACCTGCAAAGCAGATACAATTGTCTTGATTTATTCTCTTCAGTAGGCATTGCATATTCCAAACACACAAAAAAGGAAGAGATACTGGTAATTGATTTTGCAAGCAAAGAACTTTTGAGATAAAGCAGTTTCATTATTGTGAACAACTTAAAACCGGAATACTATGGTAAAATATTATTCAATTATGGCAATGATTTTAAATTTAATCATTGTTCATGTCCGGAATGGCTATAGCCAAAACAATACCTATCCTTATGTTGAACTGGAATTGGATAAAAAATTCAACAGTGAACAGCGAAGAAAGGAGATTGTAAACAATCAGGAATTAAAAAGAAAAGCCTCATTACTCAAAGATAATCCGATAAAGGCTGTACTTGTAGTTGGGCCTGCCGAAGAAGAAACTAAGGGTTTTATTGATAGGATGAAAAAGGTGGAATCCTTTCTGAGGTCAAAAAATGTCGAAGTGCATTGTTTTTATTACCCAAATTCGGATTGGGAAAGCATAAAAAAAGCAACAACGGATGCCTCGATTTTTATCTATTCCGGGCATGGAAGCGGTACAGGCATTTTACCTAAAGAATATGTCAGTAACGAAGATATCATTAGGGATGTAAAACTCCGGAAAAATGCTGTGGTTTTATTCAATCATGTCTGCTTCGGAGCCGGATCATCTGCAAGTGACAATGATGATATTGGATTGGAAGAAGCTGAAAATAGAGTAACCGAATATGCGGAAACCTTTTATAAAGTTGGAGCGGGCTGTTATTTTGCGAATAACTATCATGATAGTGGACTTGATTTTTTTAAAAACCTATATTCCGGTAAAACTGTGAAACAGTGCTATGAACATGCGGTGCGATATAACAACAGAATCGAAAAGGTTGACTTATGTGATTTTGACAGTAAGCTTAAAATAGGGATTTCCAGTAGAGAGAGCGATTTGCCATCGATAAGGACAACCTATCTAAATGATGTGAAAATAGAAGAGGAAGTGCCTGCCATAAAAGGATATGATATAGCTTTTGTCTCCAAATTGGATTTTAAATTGGAAAATATGTTGATTAAATTGAATCCTAAAAAATAACAGCATGAAAAAACATATCAAATACAAGGTTCTGCTTCTTTCACTTCTTGTGGCGTCCTGCATCCCTATAAAAAAATATGAAAAACTCAATAAGCAGATAACCTATAAAGAAAGAAGTCTGGAAAAGAGAAAAATGGAATTGGCTCAACTCAGGGCCGATAGTATCCGGCTGAATGATAGTCTGAATATAGTAAGAACTAAATGGGAGAAATAACCATAATGACATCTACTTTCCAAGTATGTCTGTAAACCCCAATCCCCATTTTAAAACAGCAGATCGATACTCAGCGCCTCTTTTTTATAAAAATTGAACCTTCTGAATAATCATTTCTTAAAAAATTACTATCATTACAAAAGTTTTGATTAGTCATTTCATTATTCCCCTGCATCATTCGATTCCTATGCTGACAAATAACGAAAACGTAAAAAAGAGCGTCGTAAAACTTCCCTGCCCCACTTGCGGAAGCCAATTGGTTTATTCTGCAGAAAAAGAGCTGATAGCTTGCGATCATTGCGGTTTTTCCCGTGATTTTGACAAATCCAATGACCTTGTTAAAGAACAGTCCCTGGCATTGTCCGATAGTGTAAAGGAAAAATATGTCCCAAAAGAAAGTGGTAAAAAAGTCATAGACTGTAGGGGCTGCGGTTCGCAGTTGATGATTGATGAGTCGGAGGTTTCTGTGCGCTGCAATTTCTGCGGTTCCGAGAAAGTAAATGAAAAGGCTTATGATCAAAACCTTATACAACCGCAGGGGATTTTGCCTTTCAAAATTGCTAAAAAGGATGCTGTTACAAAATTCAAAGACTGGATTAAAAAAGGATGGTTTCATCCGAATAAACTGAAAGAACTTGCTGCTTTGGGCGATCTTCACGGTATTTATGTTCCTTTTTGGACCTATGATTCTCAAACCTATACCGAATGGCAGGGTGAGGCAGGTCATTATTATTATGATACCGAACAGGTTTATGAAAACGGTAAATATGTCACAAAACAGGTACGCAAAACCCGTTGGGAATGGCGCAGCGGCTCATTCAATCAGCATTTTGACGATGTCTTGATCGTTGCCTCCAAAGGCTTGCCCGAAAATATCATTGAACAGATTTTTCCTTACAGATTAGAAGAACTGGTCAACCACAATTCAGAATTGATCGTAGGCTGGGAGGCTGAAATATATAGTCTGGATGTAAAAGAGGGCTATCAGAAAGCCGAGGTTAAGATGACCAATAAACTGCGGGAAAGAGCTGCAAGAGATTTGGGCGGAGATACTCAACGCGCTCTCAGCATTGATGCGGACTTTTACGAACAGTCCTTCAAACACCTTATTTTGCCGGTATGGCTTTGCGCTTACAAATATAATGGAAAAACCTATCAGTTTGCTGTCAATGGTCAGACAGGTAAAATAAACGGACAGAAGCCGATCTCTGCCATCAAAGTGGCTATTTTGGTAATTTTTATTTTAGCCGTCATTGGTGTCATTATTTATTTTGTAGCTCAAAACAGTAATTAACTATGCACCTGATCAGGACTATACTTTTTCTGTTTTGCTTTCAGGCATTTTTTGTAAATGTTCAGGCTCAATCGCCTTTTGTTTCTCCCTATACACTTACTTATAAACTGGATGTACCGGTAGCGACAGCAGGTTTGGGGCTTAACTTTGCCTATTTTTTAATGAACAGAAAAACGGAAGTACTTACCGAACCTTATATTTTGGCTTTGGACCGTTCCGACATTCCGCGCATAGACCGGCCTGCAGCCTACAATTGGTCAGGACGGGCAGCACTGGGCAGCGATATTCTCATGTTCAGCGGTATTGCAGCACCTTCCTTTCTTTTTCTCGATCGGAATATCAGAAAGGATTGGTTGAAAATCGGCACTATCTGGGCAGAAACAATGGCATTGAACACCGGAATTACCAATCTGACAAAAGTATTGGTAAAACGCACAAGGCCTTATGTTTATAATCCGAACGCCCCGGCACATTACAAAACAGAAAAAGATGCGCAGTATTCCTTCTTTTCAGGACATACTTCTGTGACGGCTTCTATGACCTTTATGTCAGCCAAGATTTACAGTGATTACAACCAGGGATCCAAGGCATTGCCTTATGTTTGGGCCGCTGCGGCAATAGTGCCTGCTGCAACAGCATTTTTGCGCTGGAGAGCCGGTAAGCACTTTTTTAGCGATGTTTTGGTAGGATATATTACAGGTGCGGCAATAGGATTTATTGTCCCGCATTTGCATAAGGTAATTAGATAGAGGATTACTAAATAAGTACTCAATCAAAAATAATAATATGTTAAGATGCACATTGTTTTCTGAACCGAGCTTGCGAGTTCTATAAACGCGGAATGAAATTTCATTACAGAGCTCGGCAAAGCCTCGGTTCACAGAAAAACACTGATTTTCGCAGATTCCATACTGATTTGATTACCTTGGAATCGCGGATTTTTAAATTAATTCATAAAAAATCAGCCGCAGTTTTAACAGGTCACCCCTACGGGGCTTAAAAATTTTGTTTACATCTTAATACTAAGAACAGGTCGCTCCTCTGGAGCGGAAAATGGCTCCGTAGGAGTCAAATGTTCTTAGCTATAATTGAATAAGATGAAAAAAAAGCCCCGTAGGGGTGACCTGTTTGATTGTTTAACAAGGTTTTGTGAATATATTAGTTTTATTAGTTTTATAAAATCCAACCCTTGATTCAAATTATCAATAATTTTGCTCGTGTACTTATCCTTATTTACTCAATAATTTCGATCAGATTAAAATAATGAAAAAGAAAATTCTTGCACTCATTACAGGCGGCACTTTTGATAAAGAATACAATCTTATCAACGGGCAACTTTTTTTTAAAGATACACATCTGCCCGAGATGTTTGAACGAGGTCGGTCTACGCTTGATATTACCGTTCGAACCCTTATGATGGTAGATAGTCTCGAAATGACCGATGATGACCGGGGAATAATTCAACATCATTGTGAGTCGGCAAAGGAGAAACATATTATGGTTACTCATGGTACCGATACCATGGTAACTACCGCCGAGGCTTTGGCCAAATCTGAAGACATTGGAGATAAAACAATTGTACTCACAGGAGCAATGATTCCATATACCTTCGGTATGTCATCTGACGGTTTTTTTAATCTGGGTTCTGCGCTTGCTTTTGCTCAGTCATTGCCTCCCGGTGTTTATATTGCTATGCACGGCGAGTATTTTTATTGGGATAATGTTAGAAAAAATAGATCAACCGGATATTTTGAACGTTTGGATCCTGAAAAACCCTAAATACTGCATCCAAAACTCCATTTCGATTGTTATGAAAATAAGATTTGGCTATTTTATCTGTCGAAATTTCACTAACTTTGCAGTTCTATAGGCGAGGGTTTCTTTTTACTAAACATTTATTAAAAATCATAATATAATAATGGGTTTGATCAGATTTTTTAGCTTCCAACGTCAACTTATACTTTTTGCAGTTTGCGTAGCACTTACAGTTTTACTTTGGTCAACTGTTGGTTTTGTTTGGGCTTGGATTCCGCTGCTTTTCGTTATCGTATTGCTCACCAAACACCTGCTTATCGGTACCGTTAACGGTGCAGCCATGAAATTGCAGGAAGGAGATACAGATGGCGCAATGAAGTTGTTGAATTTTACCATCAAACCATCCTGGTTGCAGTTTGGCTATCATGGAATGTACTATTTTATGAAAAGTACGATTGCCATGCAAAAAGGAGACATTAAAAAAGCAGAGGCACTGACCAATCGTGTACTGAATATGAAATTGGCGGATGATTTTAAGGGAATGGCCTATCTACAGCTTATTAATATCAACGCAACATATCTACAGCGTGATCCTAAAAATCAATTGTTTGTCAATAAAATTAAGGAACTGCACCTGAAAGCCAAAAAACTGAATATCACTACCCCACAGGTAAAAGAACAATTAGCTCAGGTAGATATGATGTTAAAAGGAACGCATGAATCACAGAAAAATATGACCGTTCCCGGTAAAGGCGGCATGAAATCAATGATGCAGCAGGGTTTCATGAAAAGAGCCCCGGGTAAAAGAAAAAAATAACTTCAGTTTAAATGCTTCGATGCCTCAATAAACTAAAAAATCAGCCTCTGATACACATGGGCTGATTTTTGCGTTAATCCTGCAGGGCAAAATAGTCATAATTCTTACTTTGAAAAAAAAATATTTGCTAAGAGTTCCACTTTAGGTCTTTTATTACATAAACTACTTCACAACGTAACTTTATTATGTTATATATACTAAAATTCAGATTGTTTTTTGTTTTTTTTCTAATTGCCGGAGGTTTTGTTGCCATTATGCTTGGTTTTAGCCCAGGAGTAAGCATTATGATGTGGTTTTTGGCGCTGGTGCTTGGAATCGGCTATCTGCTGTTTGGAACTGTCAATGGAGCCTTATTTATGTTGAACAGAGGACAGGTAGGGGAAGCGGAAAAAATACTCGGGCAGGTTTATAAACCTGAATGGTTGCTGAAAAGCCACAAAGCCTATTATTATTTTACGAAAGGATTACTCTGTCTGCATAAGGTAAACAACAAGGACGGTTCCGAAGCACTTTATCTGAAAGAAGGGGAGGAATATCTGCTAAAAAGTCTGCAGATTGGCCTTTCGAGAAAACAGGAACGTGCGATGGCCTACCTCAACCTTGCTGCAGTGGCCTTGCAACATAATGATAAAGCAAAAATACAGGAATACTACGAAAATTTGAAAGCGAATGAAACAGGAGATTTGCGCCTGCAAAAAAGTGTAGAGGAATTGGCAGCTGCTATTAAAAGAATGTAAGAAATCTTTTGATCAGACACTATTTGGTACAGGTACAGAAGGAGTCATCTTTACAGCAAAAGCAATTTTTTGGAAGTTGCACTTTCATCGTTCTAATATGGTTGAATATCAACATTTGAGGACATTAACACGTTATAGAATCAGATTGGAAATAAACAGCGAATATCTCAACGTATCAGATTCATTTAACAAATTACAAAAACTTAGTTTTGAAAATCCCACTTTATATCTGTAGAACCTTTTTTTATTATTTCTGACATCTGAAGTCTTGATTTTGGTATTACTTTTGTCTAAATAACATTCAGGGCCAAAGGTTATATGTCAAAAACAAAAATCAATTTACAGATGTTTTCAGATTCTTTTGGCAAAAAAGCCTGAATGACAAATAATTTCAGTTTTTTACTCAAGAATTTAACGCCAATACCCCACTAAAATATGAAAATTTCGGATTGTATACTGACTTTTTTGACATTGTTGATTTTTACAACAATGCAGAAGGCTCAGAACAGTATATATAAATATAAAATTAATCTCAATGTGGTCAATGAAGATCAGTTGAAAGTCGAATTGAAAGTGCCTTCCTGTGTCCCCGCTGAAGAAGTTTATTTTCATTTCCCCCGTATTGTACCCGGAACTTATCAGATACATGACTATGGTCAGGTAGTAAAAG
>JBIKQC010000139.1:0-9466 GCA_044349855.1 Saprospira sp. | reverse complement strand
ATTTTAGTTCATCAACTTATTTTATAGAATAAACTTTTTCTAAAAGCTGTTGAATTTCAATGCTAAAATGCATATAAATCAGAGTAATAAACAAGAAAAAGGGCCGAAATTTCAGTTTCGGCCCTTCCTTGTTATATCAAAAGCTGATATTATTTCTTAACAAACTGTTGAATGCTCATTTGACCTTTGCTCATTACAGCAGCATTGTAGATACCTGCAGGAATTGCCGCAGTAGAAATTGTCTGGAAATTACTGTTAATATTATCCATACGGATAATTTCCTGACCCAACATATTGCTGATAATGATTGTCTGGATTTCTTCAGCAGAAATATTTAATTCAGAATAAACCGGATTAGGATAGATTTGAACAGCTTTGTTTTCTGTCATTTCTGTTCCAACGATCGGAGTTATGGACGAATTGCAGGCAACTAACTGATATCCGCTTGTATGAGGTAAACTTGGATCAAACTGACCGCCAAAACCGTAAACGTTGAATGATCCGGTAGGAGCTGCCTGGCTGTATAGATCAGTTGCATCGTCAATACGCATTTGCCAGGTTGTTGTTCCGTTAGTTACATCTACATTGAAGCCGGCACCTGCACCAGTCCATTGAGTTGCATTGGACAAAGATACGTTGTTGAGGCGGATGAAACTGCCTTCATTGTTTTCTGTTAATGCCGAAGTAATTACAGTCGGCGCAACAACTGCATTGCCACTGCTTCTAAGGAAAAGTGTATCAACAAGGAATTCTGTTACACCATTGCCCTGATTTACACGGCCCTGTACATGCAGTGAATCACCTTCATTCACTACGTAACCGCGATCAAATGAAGAGAAAACTTTTACACCTTCATTGTTGAAATTGATCAGATAAAAATCAAGACCCAGACCTGTTCTGAAGTCACCGCAATGAACAATACCGCGAATTTCAAATTCAAGACCCAAAGAATCAGGTTCGCCATTGGCATTGGTATTGTCGATATTGCCAATTGACTGTAAAGGATAAGGAGGACGGCAAAAAGTGTTGGCTGCACCTGGAGTAGCCAAAATTTGAAGACCTCCGATAATTACACCGGTAGGATTATTACCTGCGCCCCAATTGGAACCGAGATTATTGTCGCTGTTTACATCACAAAGCTGTGCAGATGGGCCATTGCCGGAAGCAGCTACCGGCCAGGGAGCTGTGCTTGCATACTGAATAGAATCGAGCACTGTGCCCAAATTGTTTTTCAATACGATACCCTCAGTAGTGTTATTTAAGCTATTACCTGTATTCCAACGGAAAGCAGCAATACCAAAACGCTGTTGGAACAATAAAGAATCCTGACAAACAAGTACATAGCTGCCCGGAGCTAATGAATAGCTTGGGAATGTGAAGAATACACCGCTTGTAACCTGATAACCTGCAAGGTTAACAGTTGCAGTGTCGTTGTTGTAAATTTCGATAAATTCAACTGAATCAGCAAGCGGATTGTTATACATAAACTCAGTGATTACCAAATCGTAAAGTGGAGTAGGGGCTACATCGTTATCATTAATGGTGATGGTATGAAGACTGTCGCTACCCAATAAACCACTGTTGGTAATATTAAGAATTTCCAAGACAATAGTTTCCGTTCCTTCAATAAGTGCATCGTCAACGATATCAATAGTGATCTGTTGATTAGCAGAGCTATTTGCAGGAAAAGTTACAGTTGTCGGACTTGTGAAATTTGTATAATCAGCTCCTGTCGAAGTAGAAGCGGCATTAAGCTGAACATCTACTGAAGTTGCATTTGCATTTGAATTGGCAATACCGAGAGTTAAAGTTACAGTACCTGCATTTTCGTTGACAGTTGCGCTATTTGGCGTAAAAAATACAGTAGGAACGCCACCTTGAACCAAAATGTCAGATACAATACGTGGGCGAATTTGATATCCGCTTGTAAATGGGGAAAGAGTATCAAATTGATTAACAGTGCCGATGATGTCCATTGTTCCGGTTGGAGCAGGAAGACCATACCAAACACAGTCATTGTCAATTCGAATTGTCCAGGTAATTGAACCATTGGTAACATCAACATTGAAGCCTGTACCTGCACCTGTCCACTGAAGCGGATTTACCAAGGTTACGGAAGCGATTCGAACCAGTTTATTTTCTTCGGTTTCTGCAAGTGCAGTAGTAATATTAATTGGTGTAAGCATATTCTGACCCGGAAGAATCAGCGCAATTGTATCAACTGTAAATTGTGTAAGGCCGTTAAATTGCGCGACAACACCTTTTACATGGAGTGAGTCGCCCATAGCCGGTGCAGTGTAACTGTTTTTATCCGTAGCGGAGAAAACAGCAATACCATTGTGGTTGTAATCAATTAGGGTGATATCATAACCCGCATTTCCATCGAAGTCGATACTGTGAACAATACCGCGAATTTCGCAACGTACTCCAAGTGAGTCTGCTACGCCACTTAAATTATTTGTAGTAACTGTTGCAATATTATAAAGCGGAAAGCTAAGTACAACAGGACCTGCACAGCTTTCCAGGACACCCGGTGAACCCTTCAGTAAAAAATTATTGATTGTAATACCAGTACTTACAGTTGAAGCCGCCCAGTTAGTTCCATTGTTATTATCCAATGCTGTATTGCATAAAATCAATGAAGCTCCGTTGCCATCGGCAGCAGTTGCCCAAGGCGCGGCATCGTCATATGCCACAGAATCCTGTAATTGTGCTGTAGAATTGAATAATTTTACGGAATAAACTCCTGCATTAGGACTATTATTCAATGCACCCCCAGTACGCCATTGACGAGGTGTAAATGACAGACTGAATTGGTTTATCAGCGCTGTGTCATTTACACAGGTAACAACCAAAGCACCTGAAGCTAAAGGGTAAGATGTTGCAAATGAATCGCGGACTGAACCTCCGAAAGTAATATAATGACCCTGCAAATCAACAGTGCTGCTTCCTGCATTGTAGATTTCTATGAACTCCAAGGAGTCATTACCCGTTTCGGGGCTATTATACATGATTTCTGTAATCACGAGCTGAGCCTGTGAAACAGTTAAACTTCCGAGAATAACAGCTAGTGTAGTAAGCAGTTTTTTCATAATGATGATTTTATAAATTGATGATTATAAATTTTGACAAAGATAGTTCAAAATTGAATGAATAAATAGCTTTTTTGATGCATAAACATCCACCTTTTTATATGAGAGCAAATAACCTTTTTATAGTCTGAGTGACCTTTGTTTTCCCATATTATTATTTGCAAAACATAGGTAGAGCGGAATTTTTTAGCTGTTAAATAATTGTAAATTTTTATAAAGGGTGGTGTAAAAATAAAAAACCCGATAACATTTTTGTTATCGGGTTTAAGTGGCGGAGGCCGAGGGATTCGAACCCCCGGTCCGCTCTCACGGACGACTGTTTTCAAGACAGTTGCGATCGACCACTCTGCCAGGCCTCCTATTGTTGCTAAAAGCACCTTTGTGATTTTATTTAGCGAGTGCAAATATAGCGCTACTTTTTAAATTTGCAAGCTTTTTATAAGTATTTATTTATTATTTTTTTGTAGGTTCTTCAACGGCCTGATAAATATCGCTAAGATTTCTTCCAAGTCCATCATAATCAAGGCCAAAGCCTATTAAGAAAAGATTGGGTACTGCAAATCCGGCATAGTCTATTGGAACTTCAAATTTAAGGGCATCCGGTTTTACAAGTAAGGTAAAGAGACTTACCGATGCGGGTTGGTGTTTTTGAAGTTCAGGGAAAAAGTAGTGAAGGGTGCGTCCGCTGTCAACTATATCTTCAAGGATGATCACATCTCTGCCTGCCAGATTACAATCGAGACCAAGCATCTGAGTTACTTCTCCGCTAGATTGGTCGCCAATATAGGATTTTAATTTTACAAAACTAATTTCACATTCTATTGTCATCTGTTTCATTACCTCAGCTGCAAACATAAAAGCGCCGTTCATGATGCCCAAAAATACAGGGGTTTTTCCCGCATATTTTTCACTTATAATTTTACAAATTTCATTGATACGCTTTTGAATTGTCTCGTGAGTCAGAAAAGTTTCAAATTCTTTTCCGTGGGCGGTAATTCGTGACATTAATATGGAGTGTTGAATAATTTATAAATGAAATTTGGATTTGATTGTATTTTAAACTTTGGGCAAAGTTAATATCTTTTTGAAAATGGTTGCAGGAATTTTTATTTATTTGCGCTTTTTCATTCGCCAATTAGTAATAGAAAAGATCAGCTTTTTTTGATATAATTTTTATTTAAAAAACCCCAAAATGTATGAATTGAAATCTTTTGAATGTGTTTCCATCGGACAATGACCAGCTCCCTCAATCTTGTATAAGTTTGCTGAAGGGTATTTTTCTATGAATTTTTCGCCAAGTGAAATGGGCAACCATTTGTCATTTGACCCCCAAATTAGCTGAACAGGACATTTTAACTTTGTATAATCAGGCTCAGTATGATTTTTATTGTAAATGAAGCTTTCAATAACAGCTCTGCCCGAATTTTTGAGCATAAAAGGCGCCAAATATCCGGCAGCAGAAACCGAATCAGCTTTTTGACTGTAGGCGGAATTTAAAAGCTTCACAAATTTTTTCTGTTTAAAAAACATTGTTCCGCCCAGGACATCTGCCCATCTCAAAAGTGGCGGATATTTCATGCAGAATTTTAATACGGAACTGCTCCAACTGCCTTTTGAAGAACCCATTGAACCTGCTCCGTCGACCAAAAATACATTTAAAATACTTTGCGGTCTGAGTCCGGCAAATGACCATGCAACTGCAGCGCCCATCGAATGTCCGATCACAGCAAAAGAATCAGCTTTCAGGTCTAAACTGTCAATCAGTTTCCAAATATTATTCGCATGTCCAATTGCACTGTGATCAAATGCATTATTATTCTTCTCAGAATACCCAAAGGCAGGCAGATCTATTGAAATTACATGGTAACCCGAATCGGCCAAAACCTGCTGATTGTTTCTCCAACTGAAGGTTGAACCGGAAAATCCGTGAATTAAAATGATATTGGCCTTAGTTTCATTTTTCGGGATAAATTGTCGGTAGTGCCATCGTTTTCCATCAATATAGAGGAATTGGCTTTCTTTGAATGGAAGATTTTTTTCATAAATAATGCCTTGATTTACAGGGATTAAATATGGAATAATGCTTAACAGGACAAAAAGAGAAAAAATTATGATACAAACAATCTTCGCTATTTTAAGCAAAGTTTTATTAATTTTAATAAAGTATTGATTTGCCATTATCAATGTCTTTTATGAATAAGAATGTAATAGTAATTCATTAAAAAGCAATATTGTTCAAATAAAAAAAGCGTCCCCGGGTTTAGAGGACGCTTAATAATGATATTATTCTATTAATTTGTTTTGATCAGTTTGCGCTGATTTATCTTGTTGCCCATTTTGACAACAACAATATATGCACCTGCTGTCAATGTATTTAAATCGAAAGATAATTCATGCATTCCTGCACCCAAATTTCCAAAATCTTTTCTGGCAACTTCACGGCCAACAGCATCATATACTACAGAAGTAGCAGCAGCATTTTCATGAAGGGTAAACTGAAGCGTGATTTCATTGTTGAACGGATTTGGATATACACCTAAAAGTACAGTTTCTCTTTGATAACTGTTTTGTAGTGCACTCAAGGTACAACGCGGATCCAATGGAGCCTGTAAACCTATCATAGCACTTGTCGCGAGACTTGGACCTGCAGCTTGGCGTAAATGACGTTCATTATTATTTACATAAAATCCTGTATTATAGGCAACTGTTCCGCCTCTTGTTGCTATGCCGTCAACAAACCAAAATTCACCCTGAGTTCTGTTTTTATTAATGTCAAGCAAAACATATCCATGATTGGTAAGGTCAATAAATTTCATGTGTGGGTTGAAACCTTGAAGTAAAGACTGACTGACAGGAAGCGGTGAACCTGAACTGGTGGTACTGGTAGCGACAAATTCGACTCCCACAGAACCTGCACCGGTGGAACCATTGTAAGATGCAGTAGGAATGTCATTTGCCCATGAGCTATGAATATCTCCTGTCAAGACTACAAAATTGGGAATATTATTGTTCAAAACCGTATTTTGAATATTGTCACGCTCAGCAGGATAGCCGTCCCATTGATCATCATTAGGATAAAAAGCAGGAAGGGGTGGGAATTGTACTTTTAATGGCGCAAACATAACCTGCTGACCCATTACCTGCCAACGGGTTGTTGATGTATCAATGCTGTTCAGGAACCAGTTTTTCTGTGACTGTCCCAAAATTGTTCTGGCCGGATCTGTATCATGTCCATTCTGTTCATCGCGACCCTGCAGACGAGTATCACACATATAAAGGTCAATAAGTTCACCAAAACGGAATTTTCGATAAATACGCATAGTATCCTGAAGGTCAGGCATTCGGAGCGGCATCCACTCATAATAAGCCTGTACGCCTGCAGCTTTACGGTCAAACCAATCGCCTTCGGTTCCGGGAGTGTGGTTTTGAGCACCGCCATACCAGGAATTATTTGCCGTTTCATGGTCATCCCAAACTGCAAAGAATGGATATTGCTGATGCAAACGCATCAAATCTTCGTCCAATTTATATTGAGAATGACGCATGCGATAATCTGCAAGCGTTAGAATTTCAGTACTTGGCTCATGATTACGGGGAGCAGTTCCTCCGCCGTATTCGTAAATATAATCACCCAAGTGAATTACACCGAATACATCATTTCTTTCAGTTATTTTTGAGTAAGCATTATAATAACCATTGGTATAGTCTGCACAGGAAACCACGGCGAAACGTAGACTGTCTATGTCGCCTACAGGTAGTGTACGGGTACGACCGCGAACTGATTTTAATCCGTAGGCTTCAAATTCATAATAATACCAGGTTAAAGGCTGTAGGCCTGCAGCATCTACTTTAACGCAAAAGTCCTTGCCGGCATCGGTTGTTATAAGTCCTGTAGCTACTATATTTGAAATTGAAGTATCTGTAGCGATACGCCAGGTTACATCTACAAATGCAGAGTCAGTTGTAACCCTTGTCCAAAGCATAACTTTGTCTGAAAGCGGGTCTCCTGAGGCTACTCCATGATAAAACGGACCCATGCATTCTACCGCACCGGATCGGGTAGGATCATTGGGGTTATTCTGTTGAGCAAAAACAGAAAATGACTGTATTGCTAAAAAAGAAAAAGTTAGTAGTTTGTTGATTTTCATATAAATTATAGTTTAGTTAATTTGTCTTTCAGCAAATATATTCAAAAATACCTGTAAATATAAATTGTTTTTAGTTAAAACTCCCAAACCCCTAAGCCTTCTCTTATCAATTCGGGTTCATCTCCTGTACAGTCAACAATTGTTGAAGGGATATTACCGCCAAATCCCCCATCAATAACTAAATCTACCATGTGCTCATACTGTTCATGTATTTCGTAAGGATCGGTAGGATACTCTATAATATCGTCATCTTCAAGATTTTTAATTGAGGTGGATAGCAGTGGCATTCCTAATCCCATAACGAGCTCTCTAACTATCGGTGAATTTGGAACACGAATACCGACTGTCTTTTTTTTGTTTTTAAGCAGTTTTGGAAGCTGATTGTTACCTTCAAGTATAAATGTGAAAGGCCCTGGCAGACATTTTTTCATTATTTTATAAACAGTAGTACTGAATGGTTTTGTATAATCTGAAATATTACTCAGATCGGCACATATAAAAGTCAAATTGGCTTTTTCGGGATCAATTCTTTTTATGGCACAAATACGTTCCATTGCTTTGTGGCTGTTGATGTTACAGCCTAAACCATAAACTGTATCGGTAGGGTAGATGATGACACCGTCATTCTTTAGAATGTCTAATATCTGTTTTAGTTTTCTTGGTTCCGGATTGTCAGGATGTAATTCTAAAATCACTGTTTATATATTTAAATATTTGTTTTGTTTAATGGAAATTCCAATAGGAAAGTTCCTTGCTGTTCTCCAATTCTTCAGAAAAGGTAGTATCCATATTTGGGAAAAAGTTTAGACCTGTCAATGTTTCTACTATTCTGATTGTTGAAATATAATCTTTTAGCGGCTTATCACTTTTTTCATTTGGGATTAAAAAAGTTAATGCTTTGGGTTTTTTGCCTTTTATAGCTTCTTTGTAAATGATTTTATAAAAATGATTTGGAACCCTTATACTGTCGCCTATTGTAGAATCTGCCGATGAAAAAACCGGACCAGTGATGACAATAATCTGTCCATTTTCATTTGCCAGCTTACGGACGGAATTTTCCAATTTTTTCCAAATTCCCCGGTTGAAATCAGGCAACTGTGGAGAAATATTGCTCATATAAAAACTTTGATTCATAGCCGATTCATTGAAATTCATATCTTCAGCCGGCACGAGATGTCCTCGATCATAACCGCTGCTACCGTAATCCCAAGTCTTTGCTGTGCCATCAGGTAAACTTGGGTCTGGATGAAAATTAGTCCTTCTAACGCTTTCCCGAGTATTGTCCTTATCTTTATTAAGGCAGTAAATCGTCCATTCCGGGTTTTTATATTTTATTGAATAAGAAATTATTAGGTATTCGTGTTTTAATATAGTATCTCCCAAAACACTGCTCGGCATAAATTTACTGAGGTCAATAAGTGTATCAGTTTCTGATGTTTCAGGCAATTCTGGAACCGACTGAAACTGATTGCAGCCAACTAAAGCTGATAAAACAAAAAGAAGGTATATCATAAGGGTTTTATTCTTTTGCATTTATATTGTAAGATTTTAATTATCAAATTGTTGACAGATTTAAAATATTCTACAATTTCCCTGTTCTAAAAAAATACTGAATGTGATTACTTTGCGAAATTTTAGTCTTTAGGCCTTCAACCTATCACCATACAAAGATAAGCTTTTTGAAGTGCAATATCAATTCTCAATATTAAATTAGAGACATGTGTCATTAACATTCTTAAATAAATGTTAAAGCATTCAAATTTATTTGTAGGTACAAACATTACAATTGCATTTGTAGTAATAACAATTATATGAAGCTTGAAGACGAATTAAAACAGACCAAACCATTCAAAAGTGAATTTCAGAAACTTATGTTAAACATTGCTCATACCGGCAGTTGGTTTAATAATGTCATGTCTGTGGTATTGCACTGAACTTGCTTCACATTCCGGTTGCAGGATTTTTTATTGTACTTCCTGCAAAAGCTATCAAAATAATCTTTACTTTAATTTCTGAAAATTTATATTCAAAAGGATAGAACGTTCCAAATAAGTAATCGAGCATAAATAATGATATGTTATCATTGAATGGATTTTTTATACTGACAAGGCAGAAAATACAGCTGATGTGGTACCTTCAGCGAGGCTTTCTAACGAAGTCAGAATGAAAAAGACTTCATTCGCTTCGCGGAGCCTTCGGGTTCAAAGCTATTATTATTTGTGCTTG
>JBIKQC010000589.1:0-2705 GCA_044349855.1 Saprospira sp. | reverse complement strand
AAGAAGTTTTCGGCAATGAAAAATCCTCCATGATCAGCGTAAAACTTTTTGACGACAATGAAATTTGTTTCGTAGAAAGAAAAAATTGTTCCGGCCCTTTTGCCGGATTTAAAACAATTGAAGGTTCAGCGTCAAACGGTCTCATAAAAGGAATTGATCATCTGGCTTCTGTTGTACGTATAAATGAAGCTCCCTTTTGGAATTCATACCTTTGCCGTATGCTTGAATTAAATATCGTTCAAACAATCGGAGAAGAGTTTTTTGCACAATTATTATCGGGTATGAAGATGTTCGTACTCAGTTCACCAAATGGTAAGTTTAATAAGGTTATTGTAGAGCCGCTTCCTGAAAAGGAGAGAAAATCTCAGATCGATATTTTTCTCAAACATCATTTTGGCAATGGAATTCAGCATCTTGCCTTTGAAGTGGACGATTTGATTAAAACAGTCGAAGATCTAAAAAAGAGAGGGGTACATTTTACTCCTGTCCCAGAAAAGTACTATGAAGATTTAGCGTTGCAACACCCTGAACTGCCTGTACATTTACTGCAGAAAGCAAATATTCTTTGCGAAAAGTCCGATGAAAAGCTACTTTTGCAGGTGTTTACAGAACCCCTGGGTGACAGGCCGACACTTTTTTATGAGTTTATACAAAGAATCAATAATTACGAGGGCTTTGGCGCAACTAATGTAAAACAACTGTTCAAATCTTTGGAACTTCATCTTAATCATGATTGAAATTAAAGATCATTCCAATCTCAGCGGAAAGCCCTTAGCTATTTTTACTCCTGCTGATTCTGAAAAATTAATTTCTTTTTTAAACAGTAATAAAGATGTAAAATACCGCATCGGAGCAGGACTCACAGGTGTAAGCGGCGCTGCCGTTCCTGAAAATGATGAGTATTATATAGATTTTTCTCTATACAAATCACTTTACTGGATTGACCGGTCGGAAGGCATCTTTTCTGCTGCTTCAGGAAATACAATGTCTGAAATTAAAGAATTTACAGAAGCGGAAGGTTGGTTTTTTCCTGTAATGCCGGGCAGTTTGCAGAAAGCGACTTTAGGAGGTATGATAGCCTGCAATGGAGGGGGTCCGCTTTCCCTCAGCTTCGGTAAAATTAAAAACTTTATACGGAGTCTCGAGATAATTACTTCAGAAGGAACGGTATTAAATCTGGGGTCAAGGTGCAAAAAAATATCCGAAGGACCTGATTTTATGCAGCTGTTTATTGGATCTGAAGGCAGTTTGGGGTTCATAAGCAAAGCTATATTGAGTTGTGTAAAAGCACCTGAAATAGAGCTGTACAGGATTTCGCATATGTCATTTGCAACATTATTGGAAGCTATTCCTGTTTTTTTGGCCTATGAGCCATTATTGCTTGAAATGGCCGAACCCGATGCCCTGAAATTCAGCTCAGGTGCCGACGAATCTGTTATTTGGCTGGGACTCCGAAAAGGCACTGCCTTTGATTCAAAAAATCACCCTTTTTTCAATATCCTTGTACAAACTCCGGAAAACATTAAAGAGCGATTCGATATCGGTTATAATCTTCAGCATTACAAAAAATTTATCGATCTCGATATCAGCTTTCCACTGCTTCACTCGGCATCTTTACTGACTGAGCTCAAAAGTTTACTGAATGCGTATAATCTTGAATCTTCATTTTTTGGCCATGCAGGTGACGGAAATTGGCATATACATGTATTTTATGATGAAGAAAAGCAGGTTTCGGAAGTAATTATAACTGATTTTGACAGCATCCTTATGAAATATGAAGGACATATCAGCGGTGAACATGGTATTGGGAAGATCCACAAAAAAAGATTTGCAAAATTTAAAGATGTGCATTATCAATCCATTTATCAGGCAATAAAATCCAATTTGGACCCCAATAACAAATTACCCTCTCTCTTCTGATGGAGCAGATTATTCATTTGGAATACAATCATGTCAGCAATTTTGACTTGAACACGCTCTTGGCTTATACCGATATCTGGTGCGAGAAAATCATTGACGAAAACAGAAAAAAAGAAAGCCTTTTGGCCAGGTTGCTTATCAATAAGATTTGTTCCGAAACTTCAAATAAGACACTAAATGACTGCGGTTTTCAAAAGGATTCCAAGGGAAAGCCATTTTTAAAATATTGTCCGGATATACATATTTCAATATCACATTGTGAAGGACATGTCTGGGTGGCAGCAGCAGACTGCCCTTTGGGAATCGATTTTGAAGAGGTTAATTTTAATGCAAAAGAAGATTTAAAAATTGCATTCAATAAAGAGGATTGGGAACAGATAAAAACAAATACAGTTTCTGTATTCAAATACTTTTCCCTGAAGGAATCTTACACTAAAATGCTCGGTATGGGATTTTTGATGGAACCCTCAGAAATAGCCATAAAAGACTTTTACAATAATTCATATCATAAAATTTTTAATATCTGTGACAGATGTTTTATTTTTACGATAGTGACCAAAGAATATCTGCCCGAAAATTTATTACTCCTCCTAGAAACTATAGATCCTATATATGTCTGATAAGTTAGACAATGAACTGTTAAAAATTGACGCTTATACATCTTATTGGCAGGAATATAAATCCTTACTGAAAGAGCCAAGTCAGGAATCTTACTTTACAGATTCTTACATTGAGACCGGAATTTCTGTGCCGGAATCTGTGCTCAATTTTTCAAAAGCAAATGT
>JBIKQC010000588.1:0-2706 GCA_044349855.1 Saprospira sp. | reverse complement strand
AACAGTTGCTAAATATTACTGCCAGTGGCACAGCTTCCAATACCATAACATTTGGGAAACAAGGTACCGGCAGCAATCCGGTTATTAATCCTCTTAGGGGAACATCTACTACAGATGCAGCTGTTCAAATTACAGGGGGAGATTATATTACTTTTGACGGTATTGATATAAATGCACCTATTAGTCCAACAAGTGCCCAGGTAAATATTGAATTCGGTTACTATCTAAGAAATGCATCCGCTACAAACGGCAGCAGCAACTGTAAAATTAAAAACTGCAGTGTTACCCTAAGCAATAATTTTAATACTAATGTAGGTGTATATATTCAAGCATTCATAGCCCCTACATTAAGCTCAGGAGCCAATAATAATAATTTGATTGACAGTGTAACCGTCTTTAGGTCTTATGTAGGCATAAGGGATCTGTCTAACGCAACTATAAGGAATGATGCCAATACTATCAGCCATTGCGTGCTCGGTATTAGTGCATCATTTCCGATAGGGAATCCGACACTAACTACTACAACCAATGCTATACAGGTTATAAATCCGCAAAATTGTACTATAAAAGGAAATATCATAAAGTACGTTACAGCCAACAATGCAGTTGATGGAATTTATATTCAAACTGCTACAGGTACGAATACTGTTTCACATAATCAGGTATCAGGAATTAGAAACAGCGGTACGGCATCGACTCAAATAGTAACTGGTATTAGGGTAACCTTAAACAATGGTGCACAAGCCAATATTTTTAATAATTTTATTTATGATATTTCTCATGCTTACAGTACAACAACACTGAGCACAAAACTTGTAAAAGGCCTTAGTGTTCAACCACTTACAGCTGTTAGTAACACAACGGTATTCAACGTGGATTTTAACTCAATTCATATTGATGGTTCTGCGTCTCCAAATGTCACAACTTCCTGTTTGGATATTGTTCAATCCGGACCTATTGTTAATATCAGAAATAATATATTATCGAATATCACCCCAAATCAGGCGGGCAACCCTGCACATTACTGTGTAACAGCTCCTACAACAACTATAGCTGCAAGCGGATCATTATCAAATAGAAATGACTTTTACTGTCCCTTCACATCCAATGGTTTTGTAGGTCAGACTGCAACAACTAATAGAATTTTACTCAGTGATTGGAGAACAGCAACAGGTCAGGATCTGAACTCACTGTCTGTTGATCCATTATTTTTAGGCACACAAAATCTTCATGTGCTTTCACAAAACTTGGACAGTGCAGCATCTTTTACCGGCATCAGTTGGATTACGGATGATATTGACGGAGATCCAAGATCTTCAACTTTCCCTGACATAGGTGCTGATGAATTTTCTTTACTGATCTTTGATATTGAAATGCAAGCGCTTGTTCAACCGGCCAATAATTCTGGGTGTTTTGGCACTAACCAGCCTATTAGGGTAAGAATCAAAAATCTGGCAGGTCAGTCTCATGATTTTTCATCTTACCCAGTTTTTGTTCAGATTGATGTCAGTGGGCCAATAAATACGATGCTTTTGACACAGATTAATGATAATTCACTTGTTGGCGGCCCTTTGGGGTCTCTTCAAACCTTAATTTACGATGCGGGGGTTTTAGATATGTCTCAATATGGCGACTACAGTTTCCGATGTAAAGTCTATTTTCCTCAGGATCAAAATTTTAGTAACGATTCAATCAGTCCTGTCGTAATTACAAATTCATTTCCTATAACTCTGCCATCTTCTGTAAGTTTTAACAGCTATAACGGAACTAATCTTAATTCAGTTTTTCCAGATTGGAGTGAGGCTATCGGACAGAGCCCTACAGGTACAGTATCTCCTTGGACTTCAGCATCCGGGTTGGGTACAACAGGTAATGTAAGTGCCCGTTTAAGTCAAACCGGTTCAGGCAGCTATAATTGGATTAAATCTGATAAAATGAATGCGGCATTTAACTCCCTTCTAAAATTTGATGTGGCAATATGTACCCCTTTTGCATTTACTAGAGATACTATGGGTGCTGATGACAGACTTGACATTATGGTTTCAACAGATTGCGGGATAACATTCATCAAAATTGATTCATTTGATATTTCCGATGGGTGGAATGAAAATCTTCAGAGTGTTGTGGTTCCTTTATCCCAATTCGCAGCTCAAGATATTATAATAGGTCTTAGAGCTTATAATGGTCAGCTTGCAGATGCTGATTATGATTTACATTTAGACAATATTATGCTCTTCAACTCTAATGATGCAGACCTTACTCTGATTGAAATTCTCAATCCGATTCAACAGAACTGTTTCGCAAGTGATTTAAGACCTGTTTTGAAATTCAAGAATATGGGTTTTGTCGATATAAATTTTTCTCAGACAGCACTTAGTGTTAATATCTTAGCATCAGGACCCACCAATCTGTTTATAACTGACACACTAAGATCAGGTATTGTCAATCCTGGAAATGAATATATTTTTACCTTTTCTGACAGCTTAAACCTAACATTTGCAGGACAATATACTGTTACTGCATTTATTGCTTTAAGCGGGGGAGATGTAAATAGTCTAAATGATACTACTAGTGTTATTATTTTCTCACAAAATCCTGTCTCAGCTATAAATACAGCAAGAGATACTATCTGCATTGGTAGCAGCGCAGTTGTATACTCCGGAATAACTGCAAGAGGATCTGGGATTAATGACCTGCCTGCTTTTT
>JBIKQC010000138.1:0-9483 GCA_044349855.1 Saprospira sp. | reverse complement strand
TCTGTCTATTTTCCTCTAGATGAATTTCTCATTCGAATTGGGCCATACCAAAGCCAAACACCGGTAATTGTAAAAGTAAATAAAGCAAGCCCCATTATAGTGGTGTAAATCAATTTAAAGATATCGGATTTGATGCCAAGGCAGAAGTCGATGATGGAACCATCGTGTAATTTCTCCAGAAAATCAGACCTTCTAATTTCTACATGCAATATTTTGCCCGTTACGCCATCGAGCTGTAATGCAGTAAAATGATTTTTAAAGATGAATTTTACAACTCCTTTATCTTTTCTGATGTCTATTCTATCGATTTCGGTGGATAATTTTACGTTGACTGAGTCAATTAAAAAATTGCAGGCCTTTTTATGTAGACTATCAATAGACAACCAATCACTTAAATCAGTGCTGCTGCCCTGATAGGTTTTGGCCATTATGAGTCCGTTACTATGTTTTTTCCATCCTAAAGACAAACCTGTAATGGATATAATGAAGAAAAAGAAAAAAAGAAAAACAGCACAAGTGCGATGTATTTTTCTCACTGTTCTCAACAGTTTTGCCTGTTTCTGACGTTCACTTTGTTCCAAGATTAAAATATTTTATTTTGAACTTTTACAAAACTAATAATTTTAATTAAAATCTGAATTAGAGGATTGTCCGTTTTGTCATAATTCTTAGGCAGGTATCGTAAAATCATCAAGAATTTTTTGGATAATTTTTTCCGATATTCCTAATTCCTCTGCCTTTTTCTTCCAAAATTCAATATGATCTATACATTCTTCAATAATTTTTTGAGGATGTTTTATTGTGTAGTTATCTGCTATTTTTAATAAGTCAGCCAACTGTATATTTGTTCTTTTACTATTAATCGATAGCGCCCTTGTTGTTTTTTTGAAATTCAGCAGCGGGTTTATAGAATAGCTAAGGTCATAAGCAGGGGCAATTCTCCAACTGTCTTTGTTCTCATTGTAAATGAAACTATGATTTTTAAGATGATCGTCTCGGTTACTAAATATTAGGTTGAAAATCATTCTTCTGTATAACTCCTCAATGTCTTTTTGAGGAACATTCAAGTAAACCGACAATTCAAAAAGGTTTTCGTAAGTTGATACATCGGGATTGGAGAAATCCCAGGAACTAAGGCCACTTACGGTTTGAGTATGTTTTTTCTTGCCATCAACACGGTCGAATCTCAAGGTAGCAAAATGCTTATCGTCTATCATTTTAGACGGCATCATATTTATCCCAAGTTTAGTAGCAGTAAGATAGTAAGAGAATTCAATCAACTCTGGGCTATAGCCGGGGTCATCCAAAGATAATTTTACCAAATAATGATTATAATCTTCTGAATAGACCAGATCGCCGGGAATGATTACTCCGCTTGATTTGTTTTCCGAGATTAGAATCTTAGGTCTCGCCCCACCAGCCGAACTCCCTATTTTAAATATGTTTAAAAGCGATTCGTGATTTAAATTCTTGTGTTTTACAGTTTCTTTTTGGTTTAATACCATATCAAGAACCGAAATTATTTCTTCAAGATTGATACTTCCAGCTTCTGGTAAAATCTTTGCGGGAAGATATTCAAGGGCGCCCATACCTCTTTTTCCAACATAAGCCAGTTGTTCCAAAGGACTTATTTTTTTGATTTCATTATCTCTACTTTCGAGCCATTTGCCAAAAATAATATTACCGAAGGTATCGGGCAGAGAATCGGCAAACATTGGAGGCAGACCTCGGAAGTATTCATTGTTATAATTACTAAAAACCTGTGTCTGAGTCGTGCGTTTTATGATTGCTTTTACCGGAAACAGATTCGCATACCTTCCTCTTTCAAGGAATTGAGGATTGAATTGAAAAAATGACTTATTTTTCTGTTCATCGAGTCCCAGAATGCCAATTTCTGTATCAAAACAGTTTACGCTGATTAGATTATTTTTTGACATAGTTAGTAAAAAGATATAAGGTTTTCCTGCTCATAGATTTTGTCCTCCAAGAGTTTGTAGATAACATCCAGGAGTTCAAAATGCCGCATCACTTTTAGAAAACTGTCAATTGTGAAGTTTTTTCCCGATTCGAGATTTTGAATGGTAAGCCTCGACAAATTGAGTAGTTCTGCCAATTCTTCCTGACTAAGTTTTGCATTTTTCCTTAGTGTTTTTACAAGTTGCCCGCTTTTTATTTTAACATCCTTTATTTTTATCTCATTGAACAGCATAAGCTCATTTTAAAAGTAAATTATATTATGCAAATATAATAAAAAATGTCTATATTGCATAATATATTATACAAAATGGACATTAAAAAGTAAAACAAAATGTGTGTGTTATTAAACAAAAAAAAACTTGAAGATTTCAACAATGAGTCTGAAGTCTTTAGTCAAAAAGTCTGAAGTCTTTAAAATTTTAAGGCAATACAAAATTAGTTGACCAATTTCCTATGGCTGAGCGTGACCACTGATAGCAAATAAATCTGCTCATTTTTTAAAATTTTATTAACAGCTCTGAGGAAATAAACTAAGACTAAAATTGTCGAAGTTAACTTAACTATTTTTCAGCATTTCAGTTAAAAAAAGTAATTAGTTTCGCATGTTTTTTGATAAAAGGACAATATTTGGTTCTACCATTATTTTAATGGAGATGTTTGAATTGATTTGAAAATTTTAAACATCCTTACAAACAATTTTGAAAGGCGGAAAGAAATATATCCATTAAATTAACAGTAGAACCCTAAAAAGAAAAGAGGCTACCCAATTTTTTGGAAAGCCTCTTTCTATATTTTATGATTAGCTGTTTAATGTGCTATATGTAACTTTGAGCTAAAGACATTCTTATGATTCTCTGAAATTTTAATAAAGTAAGTGCCCGATGAAAGAGATTTAGTGTCTATAGTCTTGATATTGTAATAAATACCTTTCGACTGTCCGAAAACATTTAGAATTTCTACACTATACGTTTCAGAAGATGATTCAATATGAATAAAATCATCTGCCGGATTCGGGTAAAATGAAAATTTGTTATCCGCTTCGATTTGGACCGACCTTATAGGTGAATAACTGAAACTTCCATCCGTATCGGTTTGTTTCAAACGGTAATAGGAAATTCCGCCAATAGGATTGTAGTCTATTGCACTGTAATTAAGTTCTACCCCGGCGGATTCATCTGCAGCTTTAACATCTAATACCTTTTGCCATTGAATTCCATCACCACTGCGTTCAATGCTGAAAAAGTCATTATTAGTTTCAGATGCGGTAGTCCATTCAAGTAAAACAGTCCTGTTGATTTGACTGCTTGCATCGAAAGAGATAAGCACTACAGGTAATAACTGTGTAAACTCTCTGAAACCAACTGAGTCACAAACACAATTTGACACATTGCTGAGAACCCCTGCAAAGCCGAAGAAATTGCAATTGAATGCATTGATTTGAACATTTTGTGCCAATGTTGCTCCTGCAGCTATCGGGCTGTTGATAATTGAAGTTTGTATTGGATTGCCAATTATATTGCCCAGATTATCGATACAGTAAAAATCAACTCTAAGCGGATTATTGGTTGCTTGCGTACCATTGTTTTCTACCTCAAAGTTTACTAAATAATTACTGCCCGAGAGCACTACAGGACTTGATAGTCTGAGGTCTGCAATAGGTTTCTCTATCAAAATATTTTGACTGTTAAACCCTGTAGAATATTGAACTGTATTACACTGCCCTGATGGTTCCGTGACACAGGAAACTGGCCCGTTAATATCGAAACCCCGAACAGATATCTGACTTAAACCACAGGTAGGCACCGCTGTATCAGATACATCGATACTATATCTCAATCTTGTTGCATTGGGTAATCCCGAGGGTATCTGCAACCTGATTATCTGCTGGCCGCTTGCATTGACAGTAACAGAACTAAGTGAGACACAGGAGGCCGAGTTGCAGATTAAGCTGCCGCTGACAAATCTCAAACCATTATTCAAAACAATTTCAATGCTTGCTGTTGATCCAGTTACACCGCCAACGATAGTTGTCATAAAATCAATGCTTCTATTTGCACAGTTTGTAGAAGTTGCTGCATTGATAATGTGGTCGGTATAGTATTCGGGTTCTATATCAGTAATTCTGATATTTGGTGCCGTAAAAGGAACATTGCTGCCGATTGATAACGCGCCGCAGGAGCTGTTTGCAGTTGCAAATACGTTAAATGAGCTGTTTGTAGTAAAATTACAGTCAGTCTGCATTTCGAATCGAACACCGATTTGTCTCAACGAACTGTTACCGGCTGCACTGAGCGTTCCCAATATACCACTTGTCAAAGGGTAAGCACTATGACTACTGAGATTATAATTGTAGTTATTACCTGTTTGAATAGCACTAAGTGTTTGCCAATTACCCGATCCTCTTGGATATTCTGCCTGCAAATAAACAGGAAATAAACCATTAGATGCTTGAATAATTAAACGGTTGTTATACATATTACCTGCCTGAACAGAATTTACAACGTATTCATAAAATCCCGGATTACATAAGTTTACAGTTCCCACGGGAAGAGAGACGCTATTTATGCCAAGCTCTGAAGCAGCAGGGTTGTAACGTAAAAAAATCTGTTCCTGCTGGCAGGAGTATCTGTTTGGATTTGAGGGAAAAGAGGTACAGTTCCAACCTGCTAAAACCCTAATACTGTCAGGGCTACAATTACTGTAACTAAATCTGAGTCTATAATTTCTGGACTGAGCAGAATTCAGGCCCGCACTACTAAGTTGAAACCAAACTCCTCCAGGATAGCTGATAGGAGTGAGTGTTGTAGAAGATGTTAAATCAGTTAATGATATGATATTGTAAATAGAATTGTTTGGAATCGCCAACCAAGTAAATGGAGCAACTCCATTCCCATCATTGCTCAAACTGATGTCGAAAAATTCCTGCATAGCGACTGCCTGAATTTCTCCGGTTAGATTAGAAAGCGATAAATTGCCCTTATTACTATGATTGATTGGCCTGTTTGCACCGTATAGGTTTCCGTTGTGTACAGCAGGATATGTTGCGGCATTTGCAAAAGCATAGTAATAATCTTTAACAAATACCCTAAATGTTATTGTTTCGGTGGTATTTGTGGCACAGGTAGGCCTAACTGTTACCGGGATCATTGTCCCATAAGTATTTGTTACAGTGATTTCAAAAGGAAGCCAATTGCCCGGATTTACAAAGGTTAAGACGTTTCCGTTTACAGTGCTTGGTGTAAGTGTAAGGCTAAACCCTGCAGTTCCGAAAGATGCCGTATAAATATATGTTGAACTTACATACTCATAGCCATTTGGCATAACAACCTGAAAAGAATCGATATACATCGCCGGTCTGAATTCATTTTGGTATTTTACACCAGCAGTGTTGAATCGTCGGGCCAGGTAATTAGTATTTCCACCCAATGAATTATTGGAACATTCAGAGGTGTTGAAGGTGTTTGAGCCGTTCAGAGAAGTTGTACCAACCAGATAGAACTCAGGAACAAACTCATTACACCTGATATTATTTCCCGATATAGTATTGTAAAGGTACCATGCAAGACCGCTCTGCGTGTCGTTGAGCGGGAGAGTATTGGTCTGTACAATGTAACGCGACAATGTAAAAATACTGTCATTTTGCAATAAACCACCGCTTGGCAGGGCTCCATTTAAATTCCATCCAATTCTTTGACGGCCATTTATACTGCCTGAATTGAATGCAGTGTTATAGGTTCCACTGCTCAGCAAGACACCCGATCTCCATATTTCGACATAAACACTTTGTGCAAGAAGTGGATATGCTGTGCCCTGACTCAGAACCTCGAGTTGCATCCCAAGGTTCGTAGCTGCATTTGATTGAACTGCACTGCCGCTGAGTTGAATGGTGTCGAGAAAAAGCGCCTTACTCAAATCGTAGCTACTTATACTGCTAATGGATTGGCGGCTGGTCATATTTGCATTGGTCCAGCCCAAACAACCATTGGTTCTTCTCATCGTTGGGACTTGATTTACAGGACCCGAACTGCAGGGCATGGGACAGTATGTTTGAACAAGGAGACTGCCACAGCTTCTTCTTCCAAAACAAAGACAGGATGTTGCAGGGTTATTAATTTGTACAAAACCATATCTGAGCGTAAAATTTAACGCATTGTTACCTGCCGTGCAATTGTACACTAAATCAATTTGTACAAATCCCGTTGTATTACTTTGCGATTGAATCCAAACGGTATCATTCGAAACTGTAAAACTAACAGCTGTTGATGCGATAGTTGTGGGGAATTGACCATTTGTCCATCTGGAATTGCCTGCTACTGTTACACCTGCGGGGAGTACAACATACCAACTCCAACGCGTATTAACGGAGTTGAAAGGGTTGTTATTTCCATTAATGCCGCTACTTAAACGTACTGTAAATGGCAGTCCCGGTACTATATTTGCAGGGGCATAGCCATTTGGTATCATTACATCCTGCGACCAGCTAAAGCCATTTATTCTCTGAGACTGAAAGGCAGTTCTGCAAATGTCATTGTAATTTATTGCTCCGGCTATGCCACTGTTTGTTGATATTCCCTGTCCGCAGGGGGCATTACAGTTAGGTTGTATCTGAAAATTAATCTGAACAGTATTACCAGGAGCCAAATCATCGAAAAAACCATCGCCATCTATATCTTGAAGACCACCAGGCCCATCAGGATCGAAGCTGAAGAAATTGGCAGTGCCAATATTGAGTATGCCTCCGCTGAAAGTGCTTGGCACTGAATTGCCGTTGATGTTTACATTCCCAATAAAAGAATAAGAAGCAATCTGTAAAGTTGTCAGGGAAGTTCCTTGACTGATTCCGCCTAAGCGTAGTACAACATTATAAGCCGATGCAACTGTATTATTGCCACTGCCCGACCAACTGTAACTGGCCTGCATATTTATAAATCCGTTATTACCGGTTCCGCACATATCTACAAAACCCGGAGCTTTTGAAGCCGTAAATGAGGATAAACTTCCAACACCTGTAGGATAATTTACGATACCGCTGCCCAATATTGTCTGACACCATGCTGCAGAATTGGAGGAGCAGCCCCATCCCACTCTGTAAGATGTATTGGCATTACAATTTAAAATCCTTATGTTTTCTGTAAAAACAAGCGACTCTCCATTTGTAAAAAGGCCATCAGCACCAAGCATAGAAGGGGTTATAGTAAAAAAAAGAGTATCACCGATTACTGCACTCGGCGTAAGTATTCCAAATCCGTTTAGATTCAGTGAAGTCAATGAAATTGAACCAACAGGAGAAATGATTTGCAAATAAAGATTTTGAGAAACTCCTGCTGCTCCATTCGTAATAGTGAAACTACGATTGTATGTACTGCCAACTAATGCATTGTTAAGCGCTGTAGGTTGTGTAAATGTAAACGAGGGGAACAACACGTTGTATGTATTCAAATCCTGATTGTTGTCAGTCACGATTCCTGAACTACCACTTACAGTTACAATATCCTTAAACCTGCCCCCCGAAAGCGCATGAGTTCTTGCTGTACAGTTGGCATCTCTTCTTATACTGAATACAACAAAATCCCCAGCATTCACTCGATTAGGACTGATTTGAAAAATAGGGGCATTCGCATTTCCGCCTATTTGTGTAATTCCAGTTATCCCTTGAGCACTTTGGAGTTGAACAGATCCGCTTTGGTAACTTATTCCCGGAGGCAGTTGGATTTCAACAGTTAAATTTATTGTACCAGTTAAAACTATTATTTCAACCCTTAATAAACCATTACCAAAGCAGCTGTTTAGATCTTCGGCCTGTGATGGATAGTTGATATTGAATTGCGCTTTGCCTGCAAATGAAAAAAACATCAACAGGGCTAATATCAATATTTGTAAATCTTTCATCATATAGTTTTATGGTTTCAATTGTGTGTTGCAAAAGTAGCAACATGCAGCCAAAAAAAAGGAAAATAAATTAAACTTAACATTATATTCATATTGAAAAACAAATAAAAATAATTTTAAACAGTATTATATTTTTATAATTCAATCAATGAAGAAATTTAGTTTTAATTATTTAAAATATTCGTAAATTACTTTAAACAATAGTCTGTTTAGTGATCTTTTGCATTTTTAATCGTAAAAATATGGTCAGGAGATATTTTTAGTAAAATACCTTTCGGTAGTTTTGGGGTAATCTCAGGAATAAAAAAAGTCACCGCTTTTCGGCGATGACTTTTCACAACATAATAATTAACTAACCTAAAAACTATCTTTTGATATTCATTTTACCGGTAGCGAATACTTTTCCGCTTTCATCGCATAGTACAACAAAATAAGCAGCTGTATTTAGCTTAGAAATATCCAAGCTTGTTGAACCTAATTTTGTATTGAGGGCTTTCATTGAAATTTGATTGCCGTTGATATCGATAACAGATAAATTCAGAGCTTTATCCGAATTGCCGTAGAAGTTAACAGTTGCAGATGTTGATGATTTGTCTACAGAAACTAAAACATAATTATTGGTTTCATTGACAACTCTTCTATTTCCGCTAAGGCCATTGTTTGAACCACAATCTAGACTTATGCTAAATTGCCCGATACATTCTTGAATACAACCATTTGCATCGCTGGCATAATAAGCATATGTGCCAGCCTGGAGCCCTGTAAATACACCGCTGCTGTTAGAAATTGTATTTGATTGACCAACACCGGCAAGACCAAATGTAAATGGGGCAGTACCACCAGTAGCGGCAATTGTAGCCGTACCATCATTGCCAAGGCAAGTTTCGTTGGAGCTACTGGCAAGACTTACTAAAATTTGGTTTGGTTCAGTTACGATAACATTTGATATTTGAACACATCCTTTAGAGTCTGTTGCAGTTACGGTATAAGTTCCTCCGCAAAGAGCACTTATAGTTGAAGTACTAGCGCCATTGCTCCAAATATAACTAAGAGCTGCTGATATAGTTCCTGAAACAAATGCGGTACCGTTGCAATCACCAAAACAACTTACTGGTGTTGATGATGTTCTAATCGTAAATGATGAGGTGCCATTTAAAGTAACGGCCACAGAAGCTCTACATCCATTTGCATCAGTAACCAAAGCATTATATACACCGTTTGACAACCCACTGAAAATATTTGAAGACGCACCCAAGCCATTTAATTGATAAATAAATGGAGCAGTACCTCCTGTAACAGTAATTTCAAAAGAACCATTACTCAAGCCGCAACTCGGCTGAATGATATTTGAAGAAACAGCTATAAGGGCTTCAGGAGTAGAAATAACAGCTCTAACAATTGCAGTACAGTTATTTGCATCAGTAACAGTTACCTGATAATTGCCAGGAGAGAGGTTACTGAAAACATTAGTAATTACATTTCCATTGCCGATATTGAACTGATAGGGAGCTGTGCCGCCATTCGTGATAACTTCAAAACTTCCATTGTTGTTTCCACATAATGCTTGATTTATATTAGTTGAATTTGCAGTTAATACGGCCGGAGCGCTAATAACAG
>JBIKQC010000587.1:0-2708 GCA_044349855.1 Saprospira sp. | reverse complement strand
AATTCCTGCATTATTACAGGCTATATGCAGCGCTCCGTATTTTGCAACTGCTTTAGCAACCAATGCTGCACAATCTTCCGCTTTTGAAACATCGGCATGAACATAAATTGCTTCGGCACCTGTCCTTCTGATACTTTCCACCACTTTTTCACCATACTCATCATTGATATCTGAAACGACAACCTTAGCTCCGTTTTCTGCAAAAAGCTCTGCTACAGCTTTACCAATACCTGAGGAAGCACCTGTAACAATAGCAACTTTTCCTTCCAATTCTTTTCTCATGGGATAAAATATTTCTTTGTGAATGAATAACTTTCGCAAATATAATAAAGGAAAAATGCCTATAAAAAGACAAATGTAAGACAAGTGAGTGACCTTTATCATTGTTCAACAGAGGGCTCTGTTTGGGTACGGAACATATTCTTTCTATCATTCCCGCTAATGTCCGACTTTAAAAGAAGCGTCATAATAAGCAGCTGTACCATAAATCCCGGCAAAAAGGTAACTGTGAGAATGATTCCGTAAATAGTTGGGACCATTAAAAAAACAATTGAGAGCAGGATTATCCTGGTGATCATGTACATTAAAATGTATCCTGCCATTTCCTCATTTTTTTCTCTATAATTTCCGGCTGCTCTTGACAGACTAAGGATAAGCCCCATACTGAAGGTCAGTCCTGCAAGAAAAAACAAAAATGCCAGAAAAAATACTAGGCCAAAAATAAAAATTGGCTGAAAAAGCAGTACTCCAATTGCTATACCGATGCCGACTGTAAGTAATAATCCAATTTTGAGCAGATAAAGATCATTGTTGTTTTGGTTGGAGTTATTCTTAGCTTTCTTCTTTTTTTGTTTTTGTTTTTGTTTTTGTTTTTTACTAAGCATTACATCTGCAGTTTCATCGGCAACATTCGACAAAAATACAGTGCCCGAGCTCATACTTAGGGCGGGGCAGTCAATAACCGAAAACAGTATAACAATGATAATAAAGAGGAGTTTCATAAAGACAAAGATACTTTTTTAGCTTTAATCCATTAAAATTGGAGCCTAAATTTTGGCAAAAGGCTTTAATAGTATAAATTTGATTGTATTCCCAAACTACCTAGCCCATCATGAAGGATTTTTTCTACAACAGTAATACTGAGAGAAAGGCTATTTTTATACTTCTCTTCTTTATCCTAATCCTTGTAATATTGGGTTGGGTATGGCCTTGGATAGCTCAAGCTAAAAAAAAGGATTTCAGTGCTTTCAAAGCAGAAATCTTGGCCTTTGAATCGGATATGATTCTTTCCGAACTGGAAGAGGAAGAGTCCAGAAAATCCAAATATTCCAATAAATACAATAACAGCGATAGCCGTAAAAGGGAATCCGACAAAAATGGAGAAGCGCCCATATCCGTTCTGTCCGAGCCCTTCCCCTTCGATCCGAACAGTGCCGATGAACAGACTCTTATCAAATTGGGCCTTCAGAAAAGAACGGTGCGCAGTATTCTCAACTTCCGTGAAAAAGGTGGAAAGTTTCGCGTAAAAAGTGATTTTGCCAAAATCTACAGCTTGGAAGATATCGAATTTGAAAGACTTTCAGAATTTATTCAATTGCCTGACAGTCTAGAAAAGAAATTGCCTGCGGAACGCAAATTTGAGAAAAAGCCCAAAGAATTACCCTCTGCTACTGATGTGAATACTGCAAAAGCTGAGGATTTTCAAAAACTGCCGGGTATAGGCCCCTCCTTTGCTGAAAGAATTATAAAATACAGAAATTCAATGGGAGGATTTGTAAAAATAGAACAGTTGGCTGATGTTTATGGCTTTCCTGATTCCACTTATCAGAAAATAAGTCCTTACCTTCGTTGCAGTGCCTCAGCAGTCAAAAAAATCAATATAAACACTGCTTCTGCCGAGGAGTTAAAAACCCACCCTTATATAAAATGGAAGCATGCCAATGCTATTGTAAAATACAGAACTGCCAACGGTCCTTACAAATCGGTAGAAACACTGCGTACCATACAGGAATTTGATGATGCAGATGGGACATATTGGAAGATAAAACCCTATCTTTCGATTTAAATGAAAATATAAATCCTTGGTTTTCCAATCAATTAACTTTCATCCAAAATAACAGATTATTAGACAATTTACTTTCAAATCCTCATTAGAATAACTTTAGAACTAAAAATTATAGCAAATGCAACATAACCGCATTTCAAAAAATGCACAGACACTTGAACGCGAACTGTATTGGCTCGCAAACGTGATTGATACACGTTTTAAACTGCATTTTAAAATAGAATGTCAGTTCAGCACTATTTTTGATATTGAAGCACCGGATTTGAAAGATGACGCCTCTGTCTATGCCAGAATTGTCAGACATTTTCAGATGAGCTATCAGGAAAGAATTATACTTGTAATGTGTCTCGTTCCGCATATAAGGCCGCAGCTGATGGATATTTTCTTTACCAAAAATGAATCTTACGATCGCATTTATACGGAATTTGGCGGTCTGAAAGGCAAGTACCACAGCGGTTTTTTGCCTACCGGAGAAACTGCCGCCTTTATTTTGGCCGGAAATGACATTTCGGAACGCATCAACCTAATCGAGGTTTTCCGTCCTGAACACTTTTTCTTCAAACACAATCTGGTGAAGCTCGACCTGCATCATGGCAATGAACCCCTGCTGAGCAGCGGTTTGCAGATCAGCGATGAGTACCTT
>JBIKQC010000585.1:0-2709 GCA_044349855.1 Saprospira sp. | reverse complement strand
CTTTTTAAATTTTTAATAGGATTTTTAAGGATTGTCAAGTAAAGAAGTCAGGCGAAGGAAAGGCTTCAGCCTTCCGAAGCAAAACCACTGAAGCCGCTGGTTTTAACCTGCGTTTAATATGATAAAAGTTAAAAAATGAACTACAAAGAACATTTTATCAATTCAATAATTTAACATACAGATATTTACAACCTAAAAGTACCCTCTACTAAGTACTCTCTACTCTCTACTTAACTGATAATCTGCCTTCTGAGAACCTTACAATCTTCTCTGCCTTCTGGTAATTCGCAAGCTGAAGCATGCGTCTCCAGTGGTTTTAGCTTTTAGAAGACTAAAGTCTTCTTTCGCTTCTGATAAACTGCCTTCTGACAATTTTTTTAATGTCCTGATACAAAAATAATCTCCAAAAAGTACCCTCTACTAAGTACCTATTACTCTCTACTTAACTGACAATCTGCCTTCTGACAATCTGATAATCTTTAAAACTATGAATAACATCAAAATTATTTCCTCCTACATGCGTCTGGAAGACAATGACACTCGCTATGCAGTTGTTCTTCAGGACAATACAATCTGGTGGTTTGCACCCGGTTATCCATGGCAACCCTCTTCAAACGAAGGACTTCCCTTGGGTTATAATATTGAACATTTTGTGGCTTACAGCCGCAGTGTAAAGGATGGTACCCGCTATGTGGCGGTGCTGCAGGATGGTTCTATCTGGTGGTTTGCTCCCGGTTATCCATGGCAGCCTTCTACTACTGAAGGATTGCCTTCCGGATACAAATTCAGGTATTTCAATGCTTACATGAAAACTGACGGAACCCGCTATGTGGCTGTTTTACAGGATGGAACTGTCTGGTGGTTCGCCCCCGGCGCACCTTGGCAGCCAACGCCTATGGAAGGTCTGCCGATTCAAAATCCAAATATGCCTCCCGCACCATAAATTCGGGACTTTTAAAACTACATATTAATTTTAAGCCGATAGAGCAGTATCTATCGGCTTTTCGTTATTACTTGCTATTTTGCACATTAGAAACAGCAAAATATATCGATAACTGCACATCAGAAACAGCATTTTTTATTTATATTTGCAAATTGGAAACAGCATTTTACCAATATTATTTTCAATTTAAAGCTTATGATTTCATTAGTTGAACAATCTCATCGCATTATAAATAGTGTTCGCTCTGATTATAAAAGGTTCCTTTACTACAAAATCAACTGGAACAACCGATTGATTGGAATAAAGGGTGCAAGAGGTACAGGAAAAACAACGATTGTACTTCAATGGCTTAAATCCTTAAATCTACCGGCAAGTACTGTTCTTTATTTATCGTTGGATGATATATATTTCAGCAGCAATTCACTAAAGGAAACTGTTGATCTTTTCTACAAGCAGGGGGGTAAGATTTTGGGTTTGGATGAGGTTCACAAATATCGTGATTGGTCTTTAGTTGTTAAAAATATCTACGATTTCTATCCTGAGCTTAAGATTATTTTCACAGGATCCTCAATCATTGAACTTTCAAAACAAAAGGGCGACCTGAGCAGAAGAGTCATTATGTACGATTTACCCGGACTTTCGTACAGAGAATATCTGGGGATAAAGAATATTGCTCATTTCAATCCGATAACACTTGCCGAAATTTTAGAAAACAAAGTTTCCGGAATTATGGATCAGGAGTTTAGACCTCTAACGCATTTCCAAAACTATCTCAACTATGGTTATTATCCTTTTGGTATTGACAATGAAGAGGATATCTATCAACGGATCAATCAATTGGTGAGAACAATTGTCGAGGTAGATATGGCCGCAATTGAAAGTTTTGATGTCAGAAATGCACCTAAAATGCTTCAACTGATTTCAATTATTGCCAAACAGGTGCCTTTCAAACCCAACATATCAGAACTTTCTGAAAAAACAGGGATACACAGAAACACACTAAATTCTTATCTTTATTATCTGGAACAGGCAAAAATTATCATGCTGTTATTTCCTGCCGGAATAAGCAGTGCCTTGTTGAAAAAACCTGAAAAAGTGCTCTTTAATAATACAACATTACTTTCTGCACTTGGAAATGGCAATATCAATAAAGGAACTTTACGGGAAACATTTTTTCTGTCACAGATTAGCAGTTTATATAAAGTACATTACCCAAAATCGGGAGATTTTATGGTGGATGAAAAATATGTTTTTGAAATTGGCGGTAAAACAAAGTCCCAAAAACAGCTTACAAATATTGGCAATTCATTTGTGGTTGCAGATGATCTGGAATATTCTGTAGGAAACAAACTACCACTTTGGTTATTCGGGTTTTTGTATTAATATTTCAGAATAGAGCAGTGTTTATCGGCTTTTTTGTTAAAATTTATATTTTTGCACATTCTAAACAGCAAAATACATTATCAATTGCACATTAGAAACAGCATTTTATATAATTAGCCCTAAACTCAGCCCAATTTTCCCAAATGCCAATCACAGATCTCCGCCAAACTGCTTTCCGTATTGAATCCCAGCAGTCCAAACAGATTCTGCCAAATTTTGGGCAGCTCCCCTAATAAGGTTTTTTCTTTTATGAAATAATCACGATTCATTGTCCAAACAGCTTTGGAAAATTCCATGGGATCAGAAATTGAAGCACGCACAAATGGGCAGCAGTAGGGATAAATATAAGGTACACGATACAATTCAGTACCTATTTTCACCAC
>JBIKQC010000586.1:0-2709 GCA_044349855.1 Saprospira sp. | reverse complement strand
CATTTCTTTTTGCCGTTATTTTTTGTGCAATCACTTACCTAATTTTCTACCATTAAAATAGTCTTAATACGCATAAATATGGCCCTTGATTATAACATTAAACAGGATCTTCGATACATTCAGGGTAAAGATGAAGGAAAGATCGAAGGAAAGATCGAAGGAAAGATTGAAGGAAAGATCGAAGGAAAAGACGAAGAAAAGTTAGAAGGAATCCGTCGGGCATTAAAAAAAGGGAAAAACAGCATTGCTGATCTTGCTGAAATATTTGCTGTATCAATCGAATTTATTGAACAGGTTAAAAAAGATATGGGGCTCTGATAATTGACTGAAATTTCATTTCTTTTTGCCGTTATTTTTTGTGCAGTCACTTACCTAATTTTCTACCATTAAAATAGTCTTAATACGCATAAATATGGCCCTTGATTATGACATAAAGCAGGATCTTCGATACATTCAGGGTAAAGATGAAGGAAAGATCGAAGGAAAGATTGAAGGAATCCGTCGTGCATTAAAAAAAGGGAAAAACAGCATTGCTGATCTTGCTGAAATATTTGCTGTATCAATCGAATTTATTGAAAAGGTAAAAAAAGATATGGGGCTCTGATAATTGACTGAAATTTCATTTCATTTGGCCAACATTTCCTATTTTTCTACCACTTAAATAGAATTCGTAGAAAAAATCAAAAAAGAAATGAGCTTATGAAAGTTAAGTATCAAAATATAGAGCCCTTGGCTACAATTATCCCGATTTATTACTAAATCGGGATTTTTTATTTAACCTGACTGTTTAAAATAATAGGTCCGGATTGCCATAAAATCCGCAAAAATTCGTTTTTTTGTATGGAACAATAACATTTAGAATATGAATTTACAGGAAATTAAAGCCCGTCTTGAAAAGCTCAACCGCTATTACGATTTTTTGGCAACGATGCCGGATCGCATTTCACAATTGGACCGTGATGCATTTCTAATGCAATTGCGTGAACTTTATGATGTTGTGCTTATAAATAACCCTGAAAAAACAGCTGTAAAAGAGCCTGTTGTTATCAAAGAATCAATTTTTGAAAAGCCCATCATAAAGGAAGTGGAACCTGTCAAAAAAGAGGAACCAATAAAAAAAACGCCTACTTTAGTTTTCACTCAGCCGGAATCAGCTCTTGAGGAGAAAATAGAAAAACCAATTATAAAAGAGGAAGTAAAGCCTATTGAACCCAAGTATGAACTTCCGATTGAAAAAATTATTGAGCCTGTTACAGAAGTAATAAAAACAGAACCAAAGGTTTTGGGAGTTCCTGTAACTGAAGAAACTAAAAAAGAAGTACCCGTTAAAGTTGTTGAACCCATTGCGGAAAAGAAAATCAGCGTTGAAGATATAACTCACAAAGAAGAACAGTATTCCACTTTTAATGAGGAGTTCGAAGAACTGTTTATATTCAAACAGGCAACCGATTTGGCTGCAAAGCTGAGCGAATCTCCTGTCTCCAATCTGAATAAAGCAATTGGTGTTAATGAAAAACTGCACTTTATCAATGCACTCTTCAATGGCGATGTCAACAAATTCAATGATGCAGTAGTCTTTTTTAACGATGCCGGACTTTTTGATAAGGCAAGATCATTTATGGAAAACAATCTGATTGAAAAATATGCCTGGTTGGCTAAAGAAAAGAAAAGTATAGCTAAAGATTTTATCAAATTGATCCGTAGAAGGTATTTATAGATGAAAGATAAAAGATAAAAGAAAAAGATGAACCGAAGGAAAGTATCACGAAGTAAACCGCAGGATCGCGAAGCGAAACTGAAGTACCGGTTCAGAAGTCAGTAAACAGATTGTCATAAAAGCAAGACTTTATAAGATGATTGCAGGGATCTAAAGCCTTCCCATTTCACACTATAATTCTTATCAAAAATACATTCATGCTAAAAATTGTTCTTTGGCGAAATAAAAATCCCTGGCAGATTTGGGGGGCATCAATTGGTGTTTTTATCGGACTCCTGCTCCTACTTTTTGCCCTTCAGGTATATTTCGACATACAGATTCTCGTACATGGTGCAAGAGACAGCAATGTGCTTATCCTGAACAAAAAATTGAGGACCTCCACTGAAAGAGGTTTTACAGTTCAGGATATTGACGAAATGCGTAAAAAGCGTTTTTTCAACAGCGTAGAGCCCTTTGAATCCAATCGCTACGAAGTATGGGCTGATATGGACAGATTGGGTTTTTCTACCATGCTCTTTTTCCAGTCTATCTCCGACACTTTTCTGGATGTCAAAAGCAAAGATTTTAAATGGAAACCGGGCGACACACTTATACCGGTTATTATGTCCAACGATTATCTCACGCTGTACAACTTCGGCTTTGGAGCCGGTCAGGGACTTCCTAAAATTACAGCTGATTTCCTGACTACCCTGAAGTTTGACATTATCATATCCAGCAAGACCAAAAAACAGAAATTTACAGGTTATATCTGCGGCTTTACGCAAAACATCAATTCCATTCTGGTCCCAAAACCCTTTATGGAATATGCCAATACAGAATTTGGCTTCCAAAAACAGAAAGATCCAAATCAGGTCGCTATTTCAACAGACAATCCTTACAATAAAAACATGGTGAAATTTCTGGAGGAAAAAGATCTGGAAATTAGCCGTGGCGGACTCATTGGCGGGGAGCTAAAAAGTGCACTCTTCCTTTTGGTCTCTTTGGTACTAATG
>JBIKQC010000137.1:0-9490 GCA_044349855.1 Saprospira sp. | reverse complement strand
TTCAACAGCATAATAATACTTAATTCAATTTTGATTATGGCAGACAACCGTTTTTCACCCAAAGTTAAAGAGGTGATTTCTTACAGCCGAGAAGAGGCTTTACGCATGGGGCATGATTACATCGGCACTGAGCATTTATTATTGGCATTATTGCAGGATAGAGACTGTCTTGCAATAAAGGTACTGGAATCATTGGAAGTCAATATAAATTCTTTGCGCCAAGCATTGGAAGAAACTATCCAACAAAATAATTCAAGAATTCAACCTACTTTCAGTATTGGTAATCTGCCACTTACCCGTCAGGCTGAAAAAGTACTCAAGGTTACTTTCCTTGAAGCCAAAATGATGAAAAACGACCTGGTGGGCACCGAACACATTGTACTTTCTATTCTAAAACACAAAGAAAATCTTGCCGCTAAGGTTCTGATTGAATTTGATGTTGACTACGATGTGTACAAAACCGAACTGGATTTTGTCATGTCCGACACGAATCCTAATCTTACCAGTGAACATCCCGGTCCCGGAGATGATGAAGGTTTCGAAGACGAAGAAAGACAATCGCGTCGCGGACAGGGCGCTGCAGGTAAATCAAAATCTCATACTCCTGTTCTTGACAATTTCGGACGAGACGTTACCAAACAGGCCGAGGACGGCAAATTGGATCCAATTATCGGTCGCGAAAAAGAAATTGAGCGTGTTTCTCAAATTCTTTCCCGCCGTAAAAAGAATAACCCAATTCTCATCGGCGAACCAGGTGTTGGCAAAACTGCTGTAGTTGAGGGACTTGCACTTCGTATTCAACAACGCAAAGTTTCCCGTACACTATTCAACAAACGCATCGTCATGCTCGATCTAGCTGCATTGGTTGCAGGTACTAAATACCGCGGTCAGTTTGAGGAAAGGATGAAAGCCATCATGAACGAGTTGGAAAAATCTCGTGATGTAATCCTCTTTATCGATGAGATTCACACAATTGTAGGTGCAGGCGGAGCTACAGGCTCACTCGATGCTTCCAATATCTTCAAACCTGCTTTGGCAAGAGGCGAACTGCAGTGCATCGGCGCTTCAACATTGGATGAATACCGTCAGTACATCGAGAAAGACGGAGCTTTGGATCGTCGTTTCCAAAAAGTAATAATCGATCCGCCATCTCCGGATGAAGCTGTTCATATCCTTAAAAATATTCGTGAGAGATACGAGGAATTCCACCATGTTGTCTACACTGATGATGCCTTGGAAGCCTGTGTTAAACTTAGTGACCGTTACATTACAGACCGTTTCCTTCCTGACAAAGCAATCGATGTCATGGATGAGGTGGGAGCCCGTGTACACCTTAAAAATATTCATGTTCCCAAACATATTGTTCAACTCGAAGAAGAAATTGAGGTGACCAAGGAACTGAAAAATCAAGCCGTTCGTGATCAGGAATATGAAAAAGCAGCCAATTTCCGAGACCGTGAGTCAAAACTCATACGTCAGTTGGAACAGTCCCGTTTGGAGTGGGAAGAAGAATCAAAATCAAAAAGATTCCCTGTAACTGTTGATGATATTGCTGAAGTGGTGTCTATGATGACCGGTATTCCCGTCAGCAATGTCGGCGCAAGCGAAAGCCTGAAACTGATTAATATGACCGAGGAACTCAAGGGTGCCGTTATCGGTCAGGACGAGGCTTTGATTAAAATAACAAAAGCAATACAGCGCAACCGAGTAGGACTGAAAGCGCCCAATAAACCAATAGGTACCTTCATCTTTCTCGGTCCTACCGGTGTAGGTAAAACTGAATTAGCAAAGGTCCTCGCCCGTCAGCTTTTCGACTCTGACGATGCGCTTATCCGAATAGATATGAGTGAATACATGGAGAAATTCTCGGTAAGCCGACTCCTAGGAGCGCCTCCGGGCTATGTGGGTTATGAAGAAGGCGGACAGTTGACCGAAAAGGTACGCCGCAAGCCATATTCAGTAGTTCTGCTCGATGAGATTGAGAAAGCACACCCCGATATTTTCAATATCCTTTTACAGGTATTGGACGATGGGCAATTGACAGACGGTTTGGGTCGCAGAGTGGACTTTAAAAACACACTCATCATTATGACTTCAAACATTGGCGCTCGTCGCCTCAAGGAATTTGGAACAGGTATGGGTTTTGCCACACAGGCAAAAGAAGAGACGAACGATCAGGAGGCTAAAAGCGTAATTGAAACTGCCCTGAAACGCACTTTCTCTCCAGAGTTTCTCAATCGTATTGACGATGTAATTATCTTCAACTCCTTGGGTAAAGAAGAGATTTTCAAAATCATCGATATCACCCTAAAAAACCTTTACAAACGTGTCAATGACCTTGGATTCAACCTCATTTTGGACGAGAAAGCGAAAAACTTCCTGGCTGAAAAAGGTTATGATCCTCAGTTCGGAGCACGTCCTTTGAACCGTGCGATTCAGAAATATCTGGAAGATCCTCTGGCTGAGTTTATCCTGAATAATCAGGCAAAACTTACTGTAGGAACAACCATGTCAGCTACATTGGATGAGCATCAGAATATGATTATCACTATCGTTGATACCGATAATAAGAAAACAAAAAAAGGAAAAGCTTAATCAATTTAAAAAATTTGTCCCGATTCTTCGGGATGAAAAATTGAAAATGTTTTTCCTAAAAAATAGGCCGCTATTGCGGCCTTTTTTAATTTTTTATATTTTTATAAAATTACAAATGCCATTTTTCTCTGTGTGAATTTCTCTGTTTCTCTGTGTGAATTCCTCTGTCTCTCTGTGTGAATTTTCTCTGCTTCTCAGTGAATCTATTCCAAAAAAAATAAATTAACCATGTATCAAACACCCGAAAACGCCGAATTCCTCATCCATTCCTCCAAAAAAGAAATAACAGGGGGAACGCTGTTAAGTCTGAAAACTGATATAGGCCTTTCATCAGTCGACAGTTATTGTAATAATGAAAACAGTGCCTACTTTATATTTAATATCTACTATGGGGGCAGTTATAAGGTTTGCTATTTGGAAATTAATAACAATGCCGATATTATTTCTGTCCTAAGTGAGACCGAAGGTGTTTTGCCTAAGTTGTTCAAAGACCCCGAAGGTAAACTTTGGACCGTTTTTACCTACACCAAAATTGACGGCTTTAAAGAACTGATTTTACCACTTGGCGACCGTACAAATACGCCCGAACAGAAGCCTATGAAGGAATTTCCGTCAGATCTGATCGGATATAAAGACGGATTGGCATTGTTTTACAAAAAAGGCCAGAAAACAGATGAATTGGGTAAAATAAAATTTGACAAAAACGTACATTTTAAAGAAAGAAAAGCCTCCAGAATTGAAGTGCCAAAAGAAAATCAACCATTTATAAATGAACTGGGCGAAATCCACCTAATTGCTTACGATACATATCCAAAACGCTTGCATAGGCAGATTGATCTTGACGGAAAAGTATTAAAATCGAGAACAATTGATACGAAGGCTCATCATTTCGGTATTTTGGATATCTCTTTTGAAAAAGACGCTCATTTTATTTCTACTGATGACAATAAGATTTTCTATGAAACGGTCAGTCCTGAAGGCAAAATCAGTCAAAAACTGCTGATTGAAATCCCTGAAATTACAGCGTACTTTTATTGGATGACAGCACCTTTAGCGCTTGGCGGTGGACGATATATTTTTAATTTCACCTCTCCTAGTTTCAACGGTTGGGTTGTGACCGAAAATGAATCTGTTTTGGAATGTTTTACCTATAATTCTGATGAAAAAGCTTATGTCGACCGTATTAACGGTATCAAACTTTCCATAGATTTTGAATATCCTGTTATTGGCCAAACTGTAGCTTTTGACAAAAACCACTATGCTGTGCTTCTGTACCAAAGTGGAAGAAATACAAAAAATGCCGAAATTTATTTGAGAAAACTATAATGAGTGAAATAAATATAGCCTGGAAACGTCATCCAAACGCAGCAGATTTTCTAAAAGAGGTACAGCCATTATTGGAAGAAAATGAACTGGATAATAATATGATGCTTGGCCTTTGTTTGGGCCTGAATAGGGAAGAATTTATCAATAAGGATTATCATTTTATCTCCGTCAGTCAGAACGGAATTCCGATAGCAGCTTCAGTGAATACAATCGGCAAAGCATTGATTGCCGTTAAAAAGGGGGAGGAAATTGGAATCCCTTATCTCGCAGACTATTATTTAGCGCAAAACATATCATTAAAGGGTGTTTTTGGAGACAAAAAGACGGCGCCGGAATTTTCTGCCCTGTATGGTAAAACGCCAATTGACAGCTGTTTCATGCTCTCTCATCGGTTAAAAACATTGCAAAAATTACAGCTACCAAAGGGCTTTGGCACTTTTGCAAAGGCTGCAGATAGAGAACTGCTGGCGGATTGGGTAATTTTATTTGAGGAGGAAGTCGGCATTTATCCTGTAAAAACTAAAGAACAGGCTCTGTCTCTGACTGATAAATTTATCTCTGAAAAAAAACTTTATGTATGGGTGCATGAAGGGCAAATTGTCAATTGTGCAGCTGAGATGCGTCAAACACCCAATATTGGAATTGTTGGGCTGGTTTATACACCAATATCAAATCGTGGACAGGGATTTGCTCAAGGTTCAGTCTGGAACTTAAGTTCCCATATTTTGAAAAGCGGACTTAAATATGTTGGTTTATTTACCGATGCTGACAATGCTGTTTCAAATAAAATTTATCAAAAAATAGGATATGTTGCTGAATCGGAATTTATAGATATTAACTTTTAGGTTATTTAATTTGTACCTAAAACCAATTTCTTATTTATGAAAAGAACACTTGGGATAGCCGCCATTGAACAGCCCGAATGGCCGCCTTACGGCAAACAGCGCTTTTATTTCGAAGATATGGTCAATGCCTGTTCAGACCTTGATCTGGAATTTTTCTTTTTCTCCCCCTTCGATATTTTATCAACAAATTTCATTGAGGGTTGGATTTTTACAAAGGGAATCTGGAAAAAAACGGTTCAGCCCCTGCCCTATCTCATTTACGACCGTGCTTTCAGCGCCGATATTGAAGGCAGAGCATTATTGGCCCGATTCAGAATTTTCCTTAAAAACGGCAATTTCCGAGTCCTCAATCCGGTAGATATGGCTTTACTTTTGGATGACAAAGTAGCCTTTCACAGCTATTTGGGCAAAAAAGGACTGCCCACACTGCAAGCCCTTGCATTTGAAGCACTCAATGATACTGCACTTTTTAATAATGACCCTGTCTATTATATAAAACCAATCTGCGGTAGTGGCGGATTGGGTATTTTTGTGGCGGAAAGAAAAGCAAAAAACTGGCTGCTGAAAAACCATATCAATAGTGAAAGTGAAGAGTTTGGATCTCTAAATGAGCTCTATTCATTCCTTCTAAATCGGATAGAACCTTCAAAATATTTCATACAGCCCAAAGCAAAAGTCGCAGACTACGAGGGCAGTCCCTACGACCTTCGTGTACTAGTTCAAAACTACGGCAATTCAGATTACCGCATCACAGGAATGGCCCTCAGGATCGGACAACAGGGTTCAAATGTATCAAATCTGCAGGCAGGTGGCACTGCACTGCCTCTTGAAGATTTGGGAAAATATTTTCTGAAAACTTTTGGCAGAACCCTTGAATCAGAATTGGAAGTTATTGAAAAGCTTGCCAATAAAACTGCTGCTTTAATACATAAAGATTTCGGATCTTTCACAGAAATCGGATTGGATCTTTTACTCACAAGCGATCGCGGCCCCATCATCATGGAAGGTAATGCCCGCCCCTCCCGTTGGGTTTTCAATGTCATGGCAGAGCGTTTTAAGGATAATCAGGAAAAATACACACATTTTAAAAATTTAAGAACATTGTCGGTGCGTATGCCGGGCATATATACTGCCGGAATTTCAAACCTTATTTAGTCAGTATTTTTACCTCGGATACAAATAAATTAACATAAAGCAATCAAATTCATATTTGAAACCGGGAAAATTTTACCCTATGGAGGAATAGTCTATTCGATTATTTCGAGGGAAGGTTACCATCAAAAAATTGGACAATAGGTTAAGGTAGAAAATGACTACATTTTCGTAACTTCTAAGGAATATCTATTTTTTTTGGGGGGGGGTAACTTCGATCTGGATAAACAGTTAATTATTTTCTATCTCCTGTAAACAACATCTGACCTTAACTCATATTTTATTCCCTTTGTCAAAGGCAGAAAAGATTGGGCTTCTTTATTGTCAAAAATCAATGCCATTCCGGTCTCGGGGATTATTGTCTGACCTGAAATTTGAGCAGCTTCAAATTTACTGTTCAGAAAAATAATTAAGGAATAAACAGCAGTCTCATTGGGACTTCGGACATATTTAGTCTTTTCGGGTAACTGTTCTGTCATGCCAGGCAAAAACCTGTAAAGTCTGAAATAATCATTCAGTCCATTTGCTTTGCCAAAGTTATTTTCCGCACTAAGCAAATTGGAGATTTTTTCCCAAATCTTGTCCGAAAGTTTCTGATCCTCAAAAATAATTAGGGTCTCATTCCCTCTTTCCCAGATCGGTTTAGAGGAATTGTCCTCAAAATTGAGCGATTCGGCCCAATCAATAAAACCCAGACATTGCTGCCTGTTCAAAACATCTTTCAGGATAATCATTCTGATAAAATTTAGGTACAAATATATGATTTTTGAGAGAAATAAATCCGGATAACTATATAAATATTACGCGTATTAATCGTAAAATAAAAATCAAAAAAGTGATAAATTGTACGAATTTCTATTTTTGTAAATATAATTTTCTATTTTAGCAGAGGAATAAAACCAATAATGTTCGGATCTCAGCAAAGTACTGACATTCTTTTAGTTTGGAATTTTTGTGTATTATTATGGATAATCAGCTCAGCCTTCTGGAAGAGTCGGAACCTGAAAGAGAGAGCAAAAGAACTTTTGTAGACCTCATTTTGCCGTTACCGCTACCCAACCCATTAACTTATTCAGTACCCTTTCACCTTCTGCCCTATATTAAAATCGGCTTGAGGGTAGAGGTGCAGTTGGGGCGTCAGGGGTTATATTCCGGATTGGTTTATAGAATTCACCGCAAAGAACCCGATTACAACACAAAACCCATATTATCGGTACTTGACGATGATGCTGTTGTAACCGAAAATCAGTATAAGCTTTGGGAATGGTTATCGGGATATTATCTCTGTTCTTTAGGGGAAATAATGCAGGCCGCACTTCCTGCGGGACTTAAACTGGCAGGAGAGACAAAACTGATGATCTATCCAGATACTACAGTAGAAGAATTGGCCGAACTGCTGCTCAAGCTAAACAGCAAGGAAACTTTTGTGGTAGAATCGCTTCAAAAATATGGCGAACTGACGCTGGAAGATCTGCAAAAGTTGATGAATCAGAAGACCATTCAGCCCATTATTAAAGGTCTTCTCGAAAAAAGGATTCTCTTCATCACCGAAGAACTGACAGAGCGTTACAAACCCAAAATTATTGGAATGGTAGCATTGGCACTGCCCTACAGCATCGAAGAACCTGATACTTTGCGACAGGCTTTTGAAGTAGTCGGAACTAAGGCCAACCGTCAGATGGAAGCATTGATGGCCCTGATTCAGCTGCTGAAACAGCAGGAAGAAGTGAGCAGAAAAGAACTCTGTGACAAAGCCGGTATAGACTCTGTTGCCCTAAGAAAGATGAAAGAAAAGGGCATCTTCGAACTTTATGATAAAGAAATTTCGCGATTGGCAGTCTACGACGGCAATGCTCAAGGGAATTTTGCCTTGACGGAACTGCAACAGAAAGCATTTGACGAAATATTAGAACAATTCGAAACTAAAAATACAGTCCTGTTGCATGGAGTGACCGGTAGTGGAAAAACGCAGGTTTTTGTAGAACTGATGGAACAAACGATTGCCAAAGGCAAGCAGGTACTGTATCTGCTGCCCGAAATTGCACTCACTGCTCAGATTGTTGGCAGGCTGCAAAGGCATTTTGGAGATAAAATCGTGGTCTATCATTCCAAATTCAATAAAAATGAAAGGGTAGAAGTTTGGAAAGAAGTTCAGAAAGGCGTTCCAATCATTTTGGGTGCCCGATCAGCGTTATTTCTTCCATTTTCAGATTTGGGGCTCATCATTGTTGATGAAGAACATGACCCTTCTTTCAAACAGAACGAACCGGCTCCGAGGTACAATGCACGCGATGCAGCCGTTTATCTGGCGCATCTTTATGATGCTAAAACACTCTTGGGAACGGCAACTCCTTCATTGGAAACCTATCGCAATGTGCAGCAGGACAAATACGGTCTGGTAGAAATGCGGCAGCGTTTTGGAGGCATTGCAATGCCCAAAATGTATATTGTTGATGCTGCAGAGGAAACCCGCATGAAACGAATGAAATCTCATTTTACACCACAACTGCTTGAGGCGATTCAGGAAACGGTTGTAAAGGGGGAGCAGGTGATTCTTTTTCAGAACCGAAGAGGTTATGCCCCTATTTATCATTGTGTTACCTGCGGTTGGACCGTAGAATGCGTTGATTGTGATGTCAGTCTTACTTACCATAAATTTACTAATGATCTGCATTGTCATTATTGCAGTTATCATCAGAAATTGCCTAAACAATGCAAGGCATGCGGTTCGTCTGAGCTAATTATTAAAGGTTTCGGCACCGAAAAAATTGAGGATGAGTTACAAATTTTCCTGCCCGATATCCGCATTCTTCGCATGGATCTCGATTCTGTAAAAGGCCGTGAGGGGCACGATAAAATCATTCAACGATTTGAAAGCGGAGAAGTAGATGTGCTGGTCGGTACACAAATGGTAACAAAGGGACTGGATTTTAAGAATGTAGGGCTTGTAGGGGTGTTAAGTGCAGATCAAATGCTGCATTTTCCGGATTTTAGAGCATCGGAAAGGACTTTTCAGCTCATCACTCAAGTGGCAGGCAGGGCAGGTCGTAAAACAAATGAGGCAAAAGTAATAATTCAGTCCTTCAATATGAAACATCCAGTACTTTATGAAGTATTAAAGTATGATTTTGAAGCTTTTATCAGCAGAGAGATGAAAGAGCGCAATGACTTTTACTATCCGCCATTTTGCCGAATTATACATATACAATTAAGACATAAAACAGTGGAAACATTGCATGCTGCAGCTAATTTTTTTGCAGAAAGATTGAAATCTGTTTTGGGAGAAAGGGTATTGGGGCCAGCAATTCCCGGCATCTCGCGTGTGCGAACATATTACCTAAGTGATATTTTAATAAAGCTAGGCCTTAATTCCGTAGGACTTAATCAGTCGAAAGACCTAATACGTGAAATACAGGATGAACTTAAAGGGATGAAAAAAATTAGCAGTACCAGAGTTGTGCTTAATGTGGATCCTTATTAGTGTCGCTATCAAAAAAACCAATCAGCGTTTCAAACAGTTTTTTTGCCATTTTAATGAGGTCATTACCCTTAGTTAATAGATAAACCATGCT
>JBIKQC010000584.1:0-2721 GCA_044349855.1 Saprospira sp. | reverse complement strand
GAACTATCATCATTCGATTCCATAAAAAAAGCTTGTGACCTAATAAAAGAATCTGAGGCATCTATTGACATAATGATTTTAAATGCAGGTTTATGGAATTTTCAATTCATTCAAACGACAGATAAGATTGAGGAAACTTTTCAAGTAAATCTATTATCCCCCATTGCAATATTTAATGCACTTAAAGATCTAATGCCGAAGCATAAGGGAGCAAAGGTAATTTTTACCAGCTCAGGCCTGCATCAGGGAACAATTAATTTTTCAGATATTGAGTTTCGTGAAAAGTTTTCAGGATTCAAGGCATATCGACAATCAAAACTTGGTATAATACTATTGACCCGATGCCTGTCAAAGCAGGCTCCAAATTTGGGCATTTCGTTTTATTGTGTTCATCCCGGAATGGTTAACACACAATTGGGCCGAAACGCAGGATGGTTTTCGCGTAGTATTTTCAAATTATTCGGCAAATCGAAAGAAAAAGGTGCCCAAACTCATATACATCTTATTGATAGTAATGCTCAGGATTTACAATCAGGCGAATGCTACACAGATTGTAAAATCATGAAAACGACTCTTTATTCATACAACATGGATGCGGCCGAAAAGCTTTGGAATGTAGTTCAACAATACCTCAACAAATAGATAAACCCAAATGAAGTTCCCCCAAAATTTGGTATTGTACCTGGCAATCCTGGCCACTTTGTTAATGGTTCTTTATGCACAGTTTATATTTGGGCATTACAGCCAATGTTTCAGCATAGAAAATTCCATTAACTCCTTGGGTTTGACTTTTGGTTATTCTACCGCCGATGTCATGGCTTTTGTTGAATCCAGGTCTAAACAACAACTCAATTGTTATATCGACTTTTTAAGCATTTGGGATAGCATTTTCCCTTTGTTGTACACCCTTATGAATTCACTTTGGATTATCTATCTGCTAAGAAAAAGGTTCTTTCTAATAATTATACCTCTGATTCAGATGTTTTGCGATTGGACTGAGAACTATATGGAAGTTTCAATGATAAACAATTATTTAAATAGCGGTTTAATCTCAGCACATTTAATTTCTTATGGTTCTTACATAACCATTTTAAAATGGACCTTATCCATTTTGACATATGCTATCATTTTATTCGGAATAATTATTAAAATTAAACACTTACTAAAACGGGTTTTATATAAGTCGAACTGAGTTTGAAACCTATAAATGTAGCTAGCCTAAAATCGGCGCTTTATGTACAGTCTGCAGCATTCTTCAATTTCAAATAACAAAAAATTAAGCAACAATTTTAACCAATTTTGGTTTTTAAAAGGATTATAAATACATCGCCAAACTCAGTAAAATCAAATTTAATGATATGATAACTGCCTCTTTGATTTTAAACATTATTGTATTGATTCCAGTGTGCTTTACACTTATTATGAACTTTGAAGAAATGCAAAAAACAGCGGGCATTTTTACGCCTGCAAGAGGCATATTGCTTGCTATTTATCTTACCATATTGTTGGCTTCTGCTTTTTTGCTCTTTTTTATGGATACGAAGCTTGCATTCGCACTTTTTGTAATGCAGATAGTATACAAATTGATAAGTCCTATCACGGTAAAGTCTATTAAAAATCCAATTGTTATCTGTAATTTATTGATAGCCGGTTTTCACCTTGTAACTATTTATACAATGTTAAAAGCCGATGCTATTCATTTCGATTTTTTGCCCTCGTAAAGTCGGTCTCGATAGAATAAGTTTTAGCAGTCTTGGGGGACAATGATTTTGCCTTTTTTAAGGAGCTTTCTTTTGGCAACTATCAAGATATAGAAAATAGGTAAGAAAGCTATTTCAGAGGACTTAGCCCCTCTTTTTTTATTATGACAGTATTCTAATGACGGTTTAGGGTTTATTTTTAATACCTACTTTGAATCCAAAAGTTTCCTAAAGTAATTTATTTGACCGCAATGATAACCCAAATGTGCTATCAAATGAGTAATTGCACCATATAAACTAATAGTTTTATTATCAAAAGGTTGGGGATAATTTTCACCCTTATGCAAAACTAAGTATGGGGGTAGTTCCTGTTCAATCATTAACCTGATTTGTTTTAACATAGTCAATAGCTCATTTCGAGAAATGGGATCCGAACTAAATTCAAGGGGCCGATTGCGTTTGTAATTATTATTGAGCAGGAATGCGCCAATCCAATGTTGTAGATTTCCAATTATGTGCAATGTTATATTACCTGGACTATTGTTAATGCCAGCAGGCCTTTCCCATATTTTTGATTCTGTTGAAAAGGATTCAATTTCATTTTCAAGCTGTTGAATAAAAGTTGAAAGTTCTATGCAAAGATTATCCGGATCAGTCATTTGTACTAATTTAAAATTTAAGTAGATATCAAAATAATTTATTTTGTGTAAAAGGCTTTTTGATGTTTGAATTTGAATCAAACATACTAAAAACTCCTCAAAAATTCCTTTCTGATTATAAATACATCGCCAAACTCAGTAAAATCAAATTTTATAGTATGGTAACTGCCTCTTTGATTTTAAACATTATTGTATTGATTCCAGTGTGCTTTACACTTATTATGAACTTTGAAGAAATGCAAAAAACCGCGGGCATTTTTACGCCTGCAAGAGGCATATTGCTTGCTATTTATCTTACCATATTGTTGGCTTCTGCTTTTTTGCTCTTTTTTATGGATACGAAGCTTGCATTCGCACTTTTT
>JBIKQC010000136.1:0-9547 GCA_044349855.1 Saprospira sp. | reverse complement strand
TCATCAATGATTGCAACATTTTTTTGATCAGTGCCATTGGTCATCAGAAACATGACGACGATAGTAAAAATCAAAAATCCTATTGGTGTTAAAATAGTGGTCAGAATAAATGTTTTCTTTCTGACTCTTGAAAGGTATTCCCTTTCTATTATTAAACCTAATTTATTCAATTTCATATAATTAAGCAAAGCTTATTGTACAGTCTTAATAAAAATTTCATTTAGGGAAGGCAAAATCTCCCTAAATCCGATAATCTGAAGATTATTATCCAATAAATGTCTGAGCAGTTTATTCGATTCGATACCTTCTTTAAGTTTTACGATCAATTTGCCATTTTCATTGCTTTGCAGCTCTGCCAGATTGTCAAAATCCAAGAGCGTATCTCCTAAATATTCCACTTCAAACAGATGTTCTTTGTGCTGTTGCTTGATATCTGAAACAGTACCGTTCAAAACATTTTTTCCGTTATTGATCAGTACAATTTCTTCACAAATCTGTTCCACCTGTTCCATACGGTGTGTGGAAAAAATAATAGAAATGCCTTCCTGTTTCATCAGCAAAATCTCATCTCTGATCAAATTTGCATTTACAGGATCCAATCCGGAAAAGGGCTCATCCAGTATCAGCAGTTTAGGCTGATGAATTACTGTAGCAATAAATTGAATTTTTTGCTGCATGCCTTTTGAAAGTTCTTCTACCTTTTTATTGGTCCAGTCACCGATTTGGAATTTTTCGAACCAATGATCTATTCTGCTTTTGGCATCTTTTTTTGAAAGGCCCTTCAATCTTGCCAGATAAAGCAGCTGCTCTCCTACCTTCATTTTTTTATAGAGGCCCCGTTCCTCGGGCATATAACCAATCTGTTCGCGATGTGCAGCCATGAGCGGAACACCCGAAAAAAAAACAGCACCTTCATCTGCTTTGGTAATTGCCGTAATAATCCGAATAATGGAGGTTTTTCCGGCACCATTTGGCCCTAAAAGACCAAAAATCTTAGATTCCGGAACATCAAAACTGACATGATCAACGGCAATTTTTTGCTGATAGCGTTTAACTACATTGTTAAGTTCTAGAATATTCAATTTATGTGATTATTATTAAAATTACGAATAGAAAATTTAAAATCGGTTCAAAATCGGAAATATCAAACAAAATATGAACAACCAAGGTTTTTTTTAACATATTTTATATTAATTTAACATTAGTCAAACAATAAATTCGAAAAAGGTTAACTGACTAAATAAAAAATTATATTTTTGTAAATTAAAATTTAACGATATTTTTTTTGTCCTTAACTAATACTAACCTATAAAATAAATTTCTAATGAGAACATTGCTATTCGCCTTGCTTCTGTCATGGCTTCCCAATTTGTGTTCCGCTCAACTCAGTCCCGACAAAAAAGAGCATCCAAAAGCTGCCGATACCAATCTGAAAAAATCTGAAAAGAAAACAGTCTCCACTCAGGAAACTGTAACATTAACACCCGAACAGATCAAAACTGTTGAAGAAAACGCTGCAAAAAAAGCAGCATATGCAGAAGGCAACCCAATATTGAAAAAATATCTTGGTGTTAACTCTACAAAAGATCCGCTTTATGCTTCTAAAAAAGAACAGCTAAAAAATGAGAATCCAGAATCATACAAAAAAATGATACAGGAGCTAAAAGGTAATCCAGATGCTCAACAAAGACAGATTAGCAGAGCAGATTACGAAAAACTCCCTGCCGAAAAAAAGGCAAAACTTGATTCATTCAATTACGAAATAATTGACTAATTACATCAAAAAAAAACTACCAATGAAAAGGTTATTACATATCATAACATTTATTGCTTTCACTTGTATCATCAATAATACTTTGAAAGGTCAATGCACAAATAACAACATATTTTACACTACTTTAAATCCTACGACAGCAAATGCCACGGTAACTGCAAGCTGTGCATTTGGAGGAGAATATGTAGATGTTAATGTAGTTGCAGGTAGGGTTTATAACATAAACACCTGTAATACTCTACCTTTCTTTGGAGGTTTCGATTCTCAAATCACCTTATTCCAAGGAGCCGGTGCTGCAGTACTTGGATATGACGATGACGGATGTGCGCCGTATTCAACTATAAACTGGACAGCCACTTTTACAGGCGTGTTGCGTGTTGTAATTGACGAATTTAACTGTGTTTCCGGTACAGGCTGTTTCGTTTTGGATGTAACTTGGGTGCAACCAAGCTGTACTGCACTTCCACTTATACCTGTCTGTACACAGTTAGGTTTGAATTATCCGGCAGGTGTGAACACGGGTGAAGGAACAGTTACCGATCCTGTGAATAATTGGGATTGTTTAACTACAGCTCCAAATGCAAATTTTTATTATTTCGAAATAGCTACTGCAGGCAATATCAATATGACCCTTACAGGTACTTCTGATGTGGATTTTATTATTTGGGGACCTTTCCCAAACCTTGCTGCAGCTAACAGTAGTTGCGGTTTGTGGGGAACAGGCGGCACTAACGGCTCTGTAATAGACTGCAGTTATGACCCTGCAGCTCTGGAATTTCCGGTAATTCCAGGCGCAATTGTAGGCCAGGTTTATGTTATGTCAATAACAAACTTTGCAAATGTGGCACAAAACCTTACGCTTACACAATCAAGCGGTACAGGATCTACAAACTGTAACATAGTTAATCCCCCAAGTTGTCTCGCCAATGCTGGAACAGTAACTACACGTTTGAATGGTAATATTGTTACAAGTCCTGTATTGATGTGCAAAGGTTCATGCCTCACAATTGAAACTGACAGTAATTTTGTTCTCCCTACTCCAGTAGTCGGCGAACAAGCAGAAGTGATGTATGCCATTTATGATGGTGTACCAAATCCGGCAATTACAGATCCTTCACTCGATCCCAATTTTACCACGTTATTCTGGACAGGGGGTGATTTTTCTGATTGCAATACACCTGCAAGTATTATTCTAGGCGCGGCCTTAGGCAATCGTATTTGGATGGTTCCTATCACTATGGATGATGGCGATAATAATGGCAATCCAAATACTGTCATTAATTACGACAACAATCTGGATAACTGTTATGATATGGGAATTCCGGTTGAAATCATTTTCCTTGATTCTATACGTGCAACCTTTCTACAAAACTGTAATAATATAGTTGTAACCCTAACAGGTGGCTATCCTGGTTTTAATCCTGCAGCAACTTATACTGTGGTAAATACCGGTGCTGGTTCAATGGTACAAAGCGGTACAAGAGGACAGACGCTTACCTTTACCGGTTATACCGGCGGACAGACTATTTCTTTTAATGTGTCTAATGATGGCAATAGCTGTGCGGCAAGTTTCAGCCAGCTAACAAACTCTGCTAATTCAATTACGCTAAACAGCATAACTAACTCCAACTGTAATGGAAATACAGGTGCTGTAAATATTTCTGTAAATGCCGCGCCTTGTGTTTACACATTAAACATGTCCGATTCTTATGGCGATGGTTGGAACGGTGGTTTCTTAACTATTAGAGCTAATGGCACAGCAATTCCCGGCAGTCCATTCTCTGTAAGTGCAGCACAAGGTTTTAATTCAAGTGTAACTTTCTCAATTCCGGCAGGACAAACTTTACAGTTGACCTATACGGCAGGTACATGGGAAGGCGAAAATTCTTATAATCTTGTTCAAAACGGTACTACTATTTTCTCTGCCGGTCCAACACCTGGAACAGGTATTGTGTTCACAACTACCTGTGGCGGTTCATTTAATTATTCATGGAGTAATGGTGCAATCACACAGGACCTTACAAATGTTGGTGCAAATAACTACACAGTAACCGTTACAGATGCAGGAGGATGTTCATTTACAGGTGGCCCTTACACTGTTAACAGTACTTCTGGTGTAACTGCTTCACTAACATCAGTTACAAATGTACTTTGTAACGGTGCAAGTACAGGTGCTATCAACATAACTTCCGTAGGTGGTACAGCTCCTTATTCCTATAATTGGGGAGGAGGTTTAATTTCTGAGGACCCTACAGGTCTTGCCGCAGGAACTTATACTGTAACTGTGACGGATGCAGGAAGCTGTATTTCTATTGTTAGTGCAACAGTAACACAGCCCTCAGCTCTAACTGCTTCAAATTCCTTTACTAATATATTGTGTAATGGCGCTGCAACGGGTACAATAAATCTTTCTCCTTCAGGGGGGACAGCTGCCTATACCTTTAACTGGGGCGGCGGCATTACTACCGAAGATCGTTCAGGTCTTGCAGCAGGCACGTATACTGTTACTGTAACAGATGTTAATACCTGCACCTTTTCAACTTCAGCTACGATTACCGAACCTACTGCTTTAGCAACTAGTACTGTAACAGTTACAGATGCTTCCTGTTCTTTAGGCGGCACTGTAAACATAAGTATATCAGGTGGTACACCAGTATACAGCTTTGCCTGGAACAATGGCGCAACTACTGAAGATTTATCGGGACTGAGCTCAGGAAATTACGCTTTAACTATTAGTGATGCCAACGGTTGCACCATTTCAAACGGCCCTAATACTGTAAATCCAATTGGAACACCGAGTACATCGCTTTCAACATCAACCAATGTAAGTTGTAATGGAAACGCTAATGGTACTATTAATATCAGTGTTAATGGCGGAACTCCAGCTTTTATCTTTACCTGGAGCAACGGAGCGACCTCTGAAGATATCAGCGGTCTCAGTGCAGGTGTTTATGCTGTAACTGTAACAGACAATATTGGCTGTACTTCAACTCTGGCAAACATTTCTATTTCTGAGCCATCAGTACTTTTGGCAGTAACGACTCCTTCAAATGTGAACTGCAACGGCGCTGCCAATGGTTCTATTGCTGTTTCAGTAACCGGTGGCACTCCAAATTACAGCTATGCCTGGTCTAACGGTGCTACTAATGAAGACCTGACTGGTCTCAACGGCAATACATACAGCTTGACAGTTAATGATGCAAATGGCTGTATTCTTATTGTATCACCGGTATCAATTACAGAACCATCTGCTGTTACTTTAAGTTTCAGTTCTTTCGATGCAGGTTGCGGTGTTGCAGACGGCAGTATTTCAATTACGCCTTTTGGAGGAATTCCCGGTTATACTTTCCTTTGGAATAATTCGGCAACTACTCAAAACATAAGCGGTTTGGCTGCCGGCGATTACGATGTCATCATCACTGATGTCAATGGCTGTTCTCATGTGGAAAATAATATAACAGTCGGTGGCGGCAGCAATATCAGTTTAACACTCAGTAGTGTAAATGAAGCTTGCGGTCAGACCGGTACAGGATCTGTTTCTCTTACTGCGAGCGGGGGAACTGCTCCATTGACTTACCTTTGGTCGAACGGTGAAACAACTGAAAATCTTGCTACTGCAGCTGCAGGCAACTATTCCGTAACAGTAACAGGCGCAGATGCTTGCGTTTCTACAGGCAGTTCTACTGTCTCTGCTCTTTTCCAACCTGTGCTTAATGCAGCTGTATTGCCAAGTATGGCAACTGATACTACCATAACATGGGGTCAGTTGACTACGCTTAGCGGAGGTAATGATCAGACTGCATCTGGTGTAACTTATTCTTGGGTTTCTGTGGGGCCAAGCAATGCCAACTTCAGTACAGTTTCTGAACATAATACTAATGTCCAACCGGATGATGACGGTATTTATGCTTTTATTATTACCGCTACTTCTTTAGATGGTTGTACCGATACCGATACACTGAATGTAACAGTTCAGGCCAATAAACCTTCAATTCCTACTGCTTTTTCACCAAATGCTGATAACAATAATGATATTTTTCAGGTAGTGAATATGGATAAACAATTTATTCGTGAATTTAAAATTCACAACCGATGGGGTCAACTTATCTACGACAATGCAACTGATGCAGCATGGGATGGTAAGTTTAAAAGTATAGAGCAGCCAAGAGATGTTTATATTTATACCATCAGTTGGGAATCTGCAACAGGGGCAGGTCTTGTTGTTAAACGAGGTTCAGTTACACTATTGAAATAAGATTTTCATTAAATATTTAGCTTTTTTTTAAAAAAATAATAAATTAGTGCTTAACTTCAAGGAAGGTAATTTCCCTTGCTACTAATTCAACAAGACCTGCTTTGCAAATTTTGTTTCAATAATGTTTTTATAACTTTACTTTTTTCTCAAACTTTTAACATATGAAAAAATATATCTTGTCATCACTTTTTTTATGGCTGCCCTTTATGTGTTTCGCTCAATCAAACACAATACTCAGTTCAAAAGCAAACGAGAAACAGCCCGAACTAAAAAATGCAGAGTCAATTAAAACAGAAAACCCTGCAGTTATGAGCCCTGCGAGTACTAACGAGAAATTAAAAGATCAACAATACTCTCCATCTCAATTTTATATCATAAATGACAAACCTGTAACAAGGGAAGAATATATGAATCATCTTCTAAAAAAAGATGATAAAAAAAATATTAAATCTGATAAATAATCACAGCGCAAATTTTATGAAACAACATTTATACTATCTTACTTTTGTTTGTGTGATAATACTTGCTATTCAGACAAATATTTATGCACAACCATCAAACGATGCTTGTAGCGGTGCAATCACTTTACCGGTAACTAATGGCAGCTGCTCTTCTATAGAGTATACAAATGTAGGAGCTACAACAGTAGGCAATCCCCCTACTCCACCCTGTTGGTCACCCAATAGTATGAGTAACACGATTTGGTTCAATTTTGTGGCAAATTCTCCTTCTGTGGAGATTTCCACTAACTTTGGATTTTCCCTTTTAAATTCACAACTTGCAGTATATAGTGGTAGTTGCGGAGCTTTAACGCTAATAGCCTGTAATGAGGATATCAATACAGGGGGAGGTCTTCTTCATAGCAGCTTACAGCTTCATGGACTTACTGTCGGCAATACTTATTTTATTATTGTTGACGGAAACGGCACCGCAACCGGCGGAGTTGGTGTCTGTGTTCAGCAAATTCAACCTATCAGCCCACCACTCCCAATTCAGGATTGTCCAACTGCACAATTCCTATGTAATGACAATAATATTGTTGTTCCCAATGGTACAGGAGGCCCGGGTTTAATCCAGGAGTCTCCTTCTTGTTTTGGCGCACCGGGAGAGAGAGCATCATGGTGGTATTCCTTTACTGCTGCCAATACACTCTGTTTTACGATTACGCCAAATTCATTTATCGATTACGACTTTGCCGTTTACAACACAACAAATGGCTGCCTCGGCACTGAATTGGCCTGTAACTGGGCACCTGAAACAGGTACCGGAGTGACAGGACTTGGCTGTACCAACGGAACTAATTGCAATACCTGTCTAAATGTAACTGCCGGACAAACCTACTCAATACTGGTGGATCGTTTTACTTCAAGTACTTCTTCAGGTTTTACTTTAGACTTTACAGGGACAGTTCAGTTTGCTTCTCCCAATACAAGCTTCACAAATACGACAGTATGTGCAGGAACTGCTACACAATTTACAAACACAACAGCAGGAAGCAATACTTACAGTTGGAATTTTGGTAATGGTGCTACTTCTTCTCAACAGAATCCAAGTCATACTTATGCTACACCCGGAACTTACACAGCTTCACTACTTGTAACTTCAAATCCCGGGGGCTGTCAAAATATTACTACACGTACTGTCACAGTAAATTCAAGTCCATCAGTAACTGCAGGTTCAAGTACCACTGTATGTCCCGGTGGCTGCGTTACACTCAATGGCACTACCAATGCTACAGGGTTTTCTGTTCTTGTACCATTTAACAGTACAGGAACTTCAGCTATCCCCGATAATAATACAGGAGGCGTTAATAACTCAATAAATGTTTCGGGAGTATTACCTTCCGTGATTGGAGCAGGGTCTATAGCATCAGTGTGTATTAATATTAATCATGCTTGGATTGAAGACGTTGATGTATTTTTAAGATGTCCTAGTGGGGCACTTCTAGAACTAACAACTGACAACGGTGCTGCGGGTGATAATTATTCAAACACCTGCTTTACACCCTCTGCATCAAATATTATTGGATCTGCAGGCAATGTTACACCACCATTTAATGGTACATTTGCACCAGAAGGGAACTGGTCCATATTGAACGGTTGTAATGCAAATGGTATTTGGCAACTTTTTGTCAGAGATGACGATGCTATCGTTACTGGTACTATAACCAGTTGGTCAATAACATTTAACAACAATCTTCCTGCATATACCTGGTCTCCAACTGCAGGTATGAGCAACTCAACTACACTATCCCCATCTGTTTGCCCTGCAAGTGCAACTGTTTATACCTTAACTGCATCTAATGGCCCGGGTTGTACTGCAAGTTCATCAGTTACTGTCACGCCAACTTCACTTACCGCCTCACCTACTGCTAACAGTACAAGTTGTAGTGGAGGAGCTAATGGTTCCGTAAATATCAGTACATCAGGAGGGACAGCACCATTTACATTTAACTGGTCCAATGGGCAAACCACTCAAAATGCAACAGGTTTAATTGCAGGCTCTTATACGGTAACAGTTACAGATAACGTTGGTTGTACTACAACTGCCTCTGCTACAGTAAATACACCAACTGCATTGAATGCATCTACTACCCCAACAAATATAAACTGTAATGGATTATTAAATGGTGCAATCACACTTAATATTTCGGGTGGCACTTCAGGATATAATTTTAACTGGGGTGGTGGAATTACAACTCAGAATAGAACAGGATTGGCTCCGGGAACATATATTGTAACTATAACTGATGCTAATTCCTGTACGGTAACAACATCCGCTTCAATTACACAACCTTCGGCTATTACAGCATCGAATACCTCCAATAACGTTGCCTGTAATGGCGGCACTTCGGGTGCTATTGATGTAACTGCAAGTGGCGGAACAGGTACTTTGACTTACAACTGGGGAAGTGGAATTACTACAGAAGACATATCTGGTCTAAGTGTTGGAACTTACACAGTTACAGTCACAGATGCCAACGGTTGTACCTTAACAAATTCAGCAACAGTTACACAACCTTCTGCTATTACAGCGTCAAATACCTCCAATAACGTTGCCTGTAATGGCGGCACTTCCGGTGCTATTGATGTAATTGCAAGTGGCGGAACAGGTACTTTGACTTACAACTGGGGAACTGGGATTACTTCAGAAGACAGAACAGGTCTTAGTGTTGGAACTTACACAGTTACAGTCACAGATGCCAATGGTTGTTCTTTAACAAATTCAGCGACAATTACAGAGCCAACTGCTTTGAGCAGCACTGCGGCAACCGTTACTGATGCAACTTGCATTGCGGGCGGAACCATTAATACTAATACCTCAGGCGGAACATCTGCTTACAGCTTTGCTTGGAGCAATGGTGCAACAACCGAGGATTTAACCGGAATCAGCTCCGGAAGCTATACGCTAACTATAACAGATGCAAATGGCTGTACAATTTCTAATGGCCCTATAACTGTTAATTCAATTGGAACACCGAGTTCATCGCTTTCAACATCAACCAATGTGAGTTGTAA
>JBIKQC010000583.1:0-2724 GCA_044349855.1 Saprospira sp. | reverse complement strand
ATCAGATTTATGTTGATGCCGCACCTGCAACGCCAACATCAATAAATGGAAATACAATTGTATGCACAGTCAATACCCAAACCTATTGGGTAGATTCTGTAGCCAGGGCGTCATATTATATCTGGGCTGTGCCCAGTGGAGCAACAATTATCGGTGACCCATTGAATGATACGATTACAGTACAATTCACTAATTTTGTGTCAGGAAATATTACAGTTATGTCTGCAAACAGTTGCGGAAGTTCTCCTATTCGTTCGATTAACGTATCGGGATCAACTCTCCCTGCTCCAACATCAATTTTTGGACCTACAAATGCTTGTACTTATATCGGAGGAGCTGCTGTTAATTATACCACACTGCTAGTAACCGGAGTCACAAATTATATTTGGTCTGCACCATTTGGAGCTGTTATTAGCTCTGGACAAGGTACTAACTCTGTTATGATTCAGTATCCGGTTGGATTCACAGGAGGATCGCTTGGCCTTGCACATAGCAACGGGTGTGCAGTAAGTCCGCAGAGGATTTTGAATATAGTCAGTTCACAGTCTTCTAATGTTGGAAATATAAGTGGACCTACAGCTGTTTGTAGCTTTACAACTGGAGCTTCGGCAACTTATTCGATACCAACTGTAAGTGGTGCCAGTTCATACACCTGGTCTGCTCCCAGTGGTTCAGTCATTACAAATAATGGCACTAATTCTGTAGGGATAGCTTTCTCTAATGGGTTTAGTTCAGGAACGGTAAGTGTAACTATAGCATTTAACTGCGGCCCGAATGCCATTCGCATTCTCAATGTATCAGCCTTGCCGCAATTTGCAGATATTGTTGGATCAACCTGCATAACTCCGGGTCAATCTAACAGTTTCACAATTAATGGTGGGATTGGTGCTACAAATTATACATGGGCAATAACCGGAAATGCCACAATAACATCAGGACAAGGCACTTCAACAGTATCAATAGCATTCCCATTAAACTTTACAAGCGGAAGAATATCAATTATACCAAGTAATTCTTGTGGAACTGCACAAATGGATACTTTATCTATTGGTCTTATACCGATTATTCCAGCCACTATTTATGGTCCATCTACAATCTGCATTGGGGATACAGTTAGTTTCTATGTTGACTATAGCTCAGATGCGTATTACTATATTTGGGACTTACCTTCTGGAATTGTTTCACTTAACGGAATTACTGCGGATACTGTCAATGTAGTTGTAAACGCATCTTTTGGCGGCGGAAATATGTCGGTAATGAAAGTAAATGCGTGTGGTTCAAGTGCTATGCGTTACAAATCATTGTCACTATGCTCCAATCCATTGAGAGTTGAATCATCAGCCGAATCGGATAGCCCTTATTCAATAGAAGATAAAGATGAACTTAATACTTCATCCGAGCAGTTTTCTTCTGAACTGTCTGAAGATTCGGACGACTTCCAAATATTCCCGAATCCGGGAAATAGCCTCATATATTTCAGATATGATGGTCATGGAGATTTCTTTAAAGTAATGATTAGAAATACTCTAGGCCAAAATGTTTATGAAAAAACTCTAAAATCAAAGGATGAAATGCATTTGGAATTTTTAAATCCGGGAGTTTATTATGTTACTGTTACTAATGTAGAAGGTAGAAGTATTACAAAGCGTTTAACAATTAAATAGAAGGTATGAGAACATGGTTAATTTTATTGCTGATGCTTTTATTCAGTGAAGTTCTAAGCTCACAATCAAACCATATCTCTTCTGCAGACGGAGGATTTGAAAATCCGGGCGGATTTTTGGGAAATGGGTGGATTGCTGTAAATTCTTCGCAGAATAATTGGGTAATTGATAATTCTGCGGGCCCGTTTTCAGGTTCAAATTCAGCATATATCAGTAACAATGGCAGTAGTTTTATCTATACCAGCTCTGTAAGTCAGACTTCACATTTTTACAGAGATATAACTGTACCTGCAGGAGAAACATTTATCAGTCTGTCATTTAAGATCAAATCAGTGGGAGAGCCATTTTTTGATAGGTTGTTGGTGTATACTGCACCAACATCAGTAACTCCACTGGCAAACCTACCCTTATCCAGTTCTACTACTTTGACAGGTGCGACGCTTATTTATACTGATCCCGGAAATCAAAGCAACTATACAAATGTAAATGTTACTATTAATCCTGCACTTGCCGGAACTACTTTCAGGTTGATTTTTACTTGGCAGAATGACAATACCGGTGTATCAAATTCACCGGTAAGTGTTGATGATATTTCAGTTATTTCTTCTGCCGGCGGGCCATTAAATGGAGTTTATACAATTAATCCATCACTACAAACCTCCTCAAATATTCCGCTCAGCGGTTCTAATTTCAGTTCATTTACCTCAGCAATAAATTATTTAAATAATTTCGGTGTTTCAGGACCTGTATATTTTAATGTTCCTACAGGAACTCTGCACAATGAACAGCTGCTAAATATTACTGCCAGTGGCACAGCTTCCAATAACATAACATTTGGGAAACAAGGTACCGGCAGCAATCCGGTTATTAATCCTCTTAGGGGAACATCTACTACAGATGCAGCTGTTCAAATTACAGGGGGAGATTATATTATTTTTGACGGTATTGATATAAATGCACCTATTAGTCCAACAAGTGCCCAGGTAAATATTGAATTCGGTTACTATCTAAGAAATGCATCCGCTACAAACGGCAGCAGCAACTGTAAAATTAAAAACTG
>JBIKQC010000582.1:0-2725 GCA_044349855.1 Saprospira sp. | reverse complement strand
TGATAATCAGCTCAAAACCATTATTCCGGTAATATTCAAAAAAAGCTTTGCCCTGAGCAATTCCTACCTCATCCAAAGATGAGTTGACTCCTTTGCCCTGAACTCGTTTTTCGACATTAAATGCTGTCTGTCCATGCCGGAGCAGATATATTTCTTTCATACTGTATTTATTTTTACTCAGACCAAAATCCCCAGCTTTTTTCAACAGAAACCATATAATCTTTTGTGAATGCAACCCAGAAAATAGACTTGAACCCACTAACCATCATATCACTGTAATTTGTATTTTCTCCGGCATTATTGTACGGATCATAACAATCTTTTACATCGGTATAGAAATAAATCTCCTTAGTCGGAAAAAACGACAAAAAATCTTTGGCCATTAAAAGTGCCTGTTTTCTTGGATAGATATAACTGAAATTTCCATTATAATCTATCTTGGAATGTATTGAATTGCATAGCAATTCCAGACTTTCGCGAAATGAAATTTCTGACCAATCATCTTTAAGGACATCATTCCAAATGGAAAAAGAATGAAGCAGGTTTAATCTGTCTGAATGTTTTTGCAAGGCTTTGCCATTACTTAAGTATCGAAAAAAACCGCTGCTTTTATTATCGTGAGTATCTATTTCAAAAAGACTGTAGAACGGCAGCTGATTGGCGTCCTTTTCCAATACAAAAAAGCTTGCAAAAACAGTATTCATCGGTTTAAACACCTTTTCTGAAATAGTTAAACCGTACATTTCGAAAAACAACTCAACTAAAACAGTAGAGTCACAGACCAGCTGTTCATTTTCATCAAAGGCTAATTTCTCTAAACAGTTTTTATTGGTGCTATCCGAAAATTTAATGTCAAAAGACCGTTCAAGGAGTGTTTTACAGGCAAAAAAAAATTGTAAATATCTGTTTTGCTTATATCTGTCAATACAATTAAATCAGCATTACTTTCGTCTGAAAAACCATGTAAGCCAATGAATTGATGGATCTGATTTCTGATAAAATTTGCTTCTGTCGCTGATAATTTCATTATTTCTGAATTACAGGCAATTCAATAAATCCTCTTGGCGCCTTCTTTTCCTGTGAGAAATCATAATCCTTAAAATCTGTGAGCACATTATAAAGCGTGTCTCTTTCAATAGGATGACGGCCCACTTCTTTGATGAGATTGACCAATTCCTCGGTTGTAAGGGATGGACTTTGTTCTTCAGATCCCGCCATTGTGTAAATTTTGGTAGTATCGTCAATAGTTCCATCGATATCGTCCACGCCAAAGGCAAGTGAAAGCTGTGCCAGTGTTCGTCCGATCATTGGCCAATAAGCTTTTATATGGTCGAAATTATCTAGATAAATTCGGCTTATGGCATAGTTGCGCAGGTCTTCGATAGCGCTGACTTCAGGCAGATGCGAGAGCTGATTATTTTTATTTCTGAATTTTAATGGGATGAAAGTCTGAAAACCTCCGGTTTTGTCCTGCAATTCGCGCAATTGACGCAGGTGATCCACCCGATGCCAATACTGCTCAATATGTCCGTAAAGCATAGTGGCATTGGAGCGTTTGCCCAATTTGTGGAAAATTTCATGCAACTCCAGCCATTCATCGGCAGAGCATTTTCCGCCGGCGATTTGATCTCGGATTTCTGGGTAAAAAATCTCGGCACCACCGCCGGGCATTGAGTCCAAGCCTGCTTCAATCATCTGACGCATGCCCTCTTCGTAGCTCAATTTGGCTTTTTTGAAGATATAATGGTATTCGACAGGAGTGAGGGCCTTGATGTGCAGTTCGGGACGGTGTTTTTTTATACTCCTGAAGAGTTCGGTATAAAAGTCAAAATTTTGTTTCGGCACCACACCTCCGGTGATATGAACCTCCGTAACAGGTTGACCGTCATATTTTTTAATGCTGTCCATTATCTGTTCTATACTCAGTTCCCATCCTTCATCCCGGTTTTTAATCAGTCGGGAATAGGCACAAAAAGTACAGGTATAGACACAAACATTAGTGGGCTCTACGTGAAAATTGCGATTAAAAAATGTGTCATTGCCATGTTTTTGTTCACGGATATAGTTGGCAAGGGTGCCAAGATAGCCTAAGGGCGCTTTTTCGTAAAGGTAGATACAGTCTTCGTTGCTGATGCGTTCTCCTTTTTCCACTTTTTCCGCAATAAGTCGCAGAGTACTGTCCAGGCTACTTTCGCAAAGTACTGTTTGAATGCTGTTTCTATTCATTTTCAATTGTTAGTAATATTGAATTTGCAAATTTAACAAATTATTTGACCAACAATGTAACAAATTATTATTCTTTCAGTTTTGTAAAAACATAATTTTGAAATAAATTTACAGTTTTGTAAAGGGTATCTTTTGTTTTTTAATAATACCTATGAAAAGTAAAATCCTATTTTTTTTACTGCTGATCAATTATTCAGTAAAAGCGCAATTCGACAATATCAGCCTGGAACCTGGTGACACTTTTGCATTTATTCATGCAACAATTACGAATCCCAATAATACTCCTTACGTAGGGGAAGTTATATTTCAGGGCGATAAGCCCTATCATAAAGTAAAATCAAAAACCGATAAAAAGGGTTTTGTAAAGGCTTCGGTTCCTATTTCAGATACTTATACCCTTTTTTGCGGAAGAACAGAACCGGCTTTCCGCAAAGCAAAAGTTGGGGACTTTCCTTATGTCATTCACGAAGTGAGGACTTATACCCATCGCTTTGTTCAG
>JBIKQC010000581.1:0-2729 GCA_044349855.1 Saprospira sp. | reverse complement strand
TTGATTGTCAAACTTTATACCTTCTAAAGGTTCTTTATCCAAACTATCGATAAGCCTTTGCACTATCGTAAGCAGGGCTACCCTAGTTTTTATGATATCTGTTTTTAATATCTCACCTTCTTTTTCTCCAATTAGGATACGCTGCACAATATTTTTATTATCAGGGCTCACGGCAGTTCCATCTTTAGCCGGGTCTGTTGTAAGGACAAGTTTTTTATAGCCATAGTTTGACCATTTTTTCTTATTAGATTCCAGGCTGTATAATCCGCCCGATTCCTCTGTTATTCTTACCCTAAGTTCATTTAAATTATCTAATAACTCTTTTATTTCAATCTGGGCTGATTCAGCAACTTTTGTGATTGATTTTAAATGAGGTTGTTCATCAAGTTCAGATTTCATTTTCCTTATTGTAGAATGAGTTCTATCATCAATGATTTCATTGGCATGTTTGATACTTTTATCAATTAAGTGCAGGGCATGATAGTTTTTTGCAGGTTGCATTAAGCTGTAAATACCAAAAACAATGAGGTATAAAGCCGTGGCGGATAAAAATCCGAAATACCAACTTTTATCAATTGGTGGCAGGGTCATTTTAGATTTCATTGAATTTTTATTAGTGTCATATACTAATACGGAAAGTTCCAAAAGTTACAGTATCCCGGAATCCAGCGATGACATTGGCACATAGAATTGAATTGCTAACTTAAAAAAAACACTAAAAATTATGAGCCTAGGCACGTTTCAGAATGTCGGAGGCACCAGCATATAGAAGCGGCCCTTTCGGGGACAGCTCCAATCTTGAAAATTCAATAAAAAAGCAAACAATATCTGGCTGATGGATAGTCTGGCCGATTCTGGTTTTGGGGTGTAGAGTCGTACGGCCGTTCAACTCTACGCCCCAAAAATGCATTGGCTCCGACTTGATTTTTTTTACTTTTGTCTCGTCAGTAACTGACGAGACAAAAGTAAAAAAAGAGATAAAAAAGGCTTTAGCCTTTTGAATAATAGTCCTATAGGAATCCAAAAATAAAATAAAGCAAAAGTCTAATTGTTCTTTTTAAATCAACAATTATGGGTATTCTCATCCTGCCGGAGGCTTTCTTTTTTCTTGATAAAAAAGAAACAAAAAATCAAGTCACAGCTAACGATAAAATTGGGCGTCGCTGTCGATACTCCTATCATTATATTTCCACTCGTGCCCAATTTTCTCTGACCTGCGACAATTCAAAAGCGGTCTCCTGCGGAGTAGTTTATTTGGCCAATTGCTTAGTATTTTGGAAATCACACGATTCCTAATTTATTATACAGTAAACATTATAAGTTAGGTGTAATCGATTAATAAGAAATTCTATTCAATTTTTTTCTAAGTTTTGGGTTCGCCTCAAGGGGTTCATCATGAACGTTAAAACAGATTTGAGTTTTTATCAAAAAAAATCCGACACATTGCTGCATCGGATTATTTTATAAAATTAGTCCTCAAAAATCTAAGGATAGAAGAAAATTTTCAAATCTTCAAATCCACAAATCTTCAAATCAATTAGTCTTTATTTCCACCGTAGCCACCGCCCTTATTGCCGTAGCCACCGCCACCGCCTTTGTTGCCGTAACCGCCGCCGCCGCCGCCTTTGTTGCCATAGCCGCCACCGCCGCCACGGTTGTTATTGCCGTATCCGCCGCTTCTCTCTTCACGTGGAGCGCGTTCTTTCTCAACATAACCTTCAGGTTTTGGTAGCAATGCTTTGCGGGAAAGTTTCAATTTGCCTGTTTTAGGATCAACTTCAATCAGTTTCACTTCAACAACATCACCTTCTTTCAGAACATCTTCAACGTTTTCAACGCGTTCCCATGAAATTTCAGAAACGTGCAGCAAACCGTCTTTGCCCGGGAGGAATTCAACAAATGCACCGAATGGCATCAGTTTCACAACCTTACCTTCATACACTGCACCAATTTCAGGTTCAGTGATGATACCTTTGATGATATTCTGAGCTTTTACCACATTTTCCATTTTACCGGAGATGTAAACATAGCCTTTGTTGTCTTTTTCTTCGATTGTAACGATTGCACCGGTTTCTTTTTGGATACCCTGAATCACTTTACCGCCTGTTCCGATGATACCACCGATAAATTTGGAATCAACCATCATCAGCTCAATACGAGGTGCATGCGGTTTAAGATCTTCATTAGGTTTAGAAATAACCGTGTTCATGACATTGAGGATGTGCAAACGGCCTTCGCGGGCCTGATCAAGGGCGCGGGTAAGCAGTGCATAATCCAAACCGTCAATTTTAATGTCCATCTGAACACCGCAGATACCGTCAGCAGTACCTGTTACTTTGAAGTCCATATCACCCAGGTGGTCTTCATCGCCGAGAATATCGGACAATACAACCGAACGGGTATTATCAGTAATCAGACCCATAGCGATACCTGAAACGGCAGCTTTGATCGGAATACCGGTATCCATAAGTGCCAAAGTAGCTGCACAAACAGTGGCCATAGATGAAGATCCGTTAGACTCGAGGATATCGGAAACGATACGCACAGTGTAAGGATAATCTTTTGGCATTACCTGATTGATGGAACGGCGGGCCAAGTTACCATGACCAACTTCGCGACGGCTGATACCACCACGACGGTTGATTTCGTTGGTAGAGAAAGATGGGAAGTTATAATGCAGGGTGAAACGCTCATAGAACTGTTCCATTGCATTGTCATTCAAGGATTCG
>JBIKQC010000135.1:0-9575 GCA_044349855.1 Saprospira sp. | reverse complement strand
GGAAAAATATTTAAACTGTCTGTCTTTACAAGTGCAGAATCTCTTGAAGGAGTCCCCAATTTTCCATTGCTGCTGCGTTTTTGTTTGATACTGTCGGGAATTACAGTCAAAGAGTCGGGAACCTTGGCAATGAGCGAGCCGTCGGTTTTATTCAGGGCAGCCATGCGCTTATCATCCGACGCTTTCTGCTTCAAATCCTTCTGAATACGGCGTTCCATACGGGCTTGCGGCGTATTATAAGGATATCTGCAGCCCTGCAGACTATGCAGCAGAACCGTCAGAAGGAGTAGAAGAAAAAAGGTATAATATTTTTGCAACATGTCTGTTAAATCATTGGCCGGGCCATGCGGGTTTTCGCATTTTATAAAAAAATGCCTATTCGCGAAAGCAAATATCAGTTAAAATACAGTAATTTTGAAAGATGGAAGTGCATTTTTTGTATTTTTAGCAATTGGTTAACTGTTTTAGAACTTCAGCAATGGAATATAATTTTGTTTATTGCTGAAAAATTCGATGTTTTTTAATTCAAAAACGAGATAAGTGCAGCGAAAGTCAGTTTAAAACTTAATAAATATATAGTGAGAATTTTAACTTACATAGCAATTTGGATTTTAGTCAGTCTCCCCTTCTATGCCGAGGAAAAAGAAGGACTGATTCCTGAATTTCAAAGAATAAGAACTGTGATTATCGATGCCGGTCACGGCGGCAAAGACAGCGGCTCATTGGGCAGCAAATCTCAGGAAAAGACAATTGCCCTGAAGATTGCCAAACAGGTGGGGCATTATATTAACACCTATATGCCAAATGTTAAAGTAGTTTACACAAGGGATAGTGACAAATTTATTCCATTATTTGAACGCGCCGCAATTGCCAATAAAAACAATGCACAGGTTTTCATATCGATTCACTGCAATTCCCTTCCGGCTAAAAAAGCCCATATAAATGGAACCGAAACTTATGTTATGGGACTTCACAGCACTGACGAGAATCTGGCTGTTGCCAAAAGAGAGAACGAAGTGATTCTTTTGGAAGAAAATTACAAAAAGCATTATGATGGCTTTGACCCCAACTCTCCCGAGGCACATATCATGTTGTCGATGTATCAGAATGCTCATTTGGGGCAGAGTATACTATTGGCCGAAAAAATGGAAGAACAGTTTAAAGAACGGGCCAAACGGAGCAGCCGTGGAGTAAAACAGGCCGGTTTTGTGGTACTGAAAGCGACATCTATGCCAAGTGTATTGGTAGAAACCGGATTTTTAAGCAATAAAACAGAAGAGGAATATCTTATTTCCGAAAAGGGTCAGGTTTATTTGGCTTCGGCTATTTATCGGGCTTTTAAGGATTATAAGGACTTGGTGGAAGAAACACCTGTGACTAAGGACAATGATCCGGAAGTACCTTTTATAAAAAAAACGGAACCTGAAATAAAAAAACCTGATCCCGTAATCAAAAAAACGGAGCTTTTGGTCAAACCCGCTGAAAAAACAACTGAAAAAGTGGTTTACAAAATACAGTTGGCTTCCTCAGCTGTGAAGCTAAAAACAAATGAAGGTTCATGGAAAAATGTGAGTGGAATCGAAGTAAATTTTGTTGATAAAACTTATAAATACTATGGAAGCAGTTGTGGCTCAATGAATGAAGCTGTTCAAAAGCAGGCCTATTATCGAAAAAATGGTTTTCCTGATGCTTTTGTGGTAGCGTTTAAAGGAACGGAGCGCATTTCGACGGCAAAGGCCAAGGAACTTTTGGGAAAATAAGAGGAAAGATAAAAGTTAAAAGATAAAAGTACTGATGTAGCGAAGGAAAGGCTTTAGCCTTCCGTAGAAAATAGCATTTGATACAGTGGCTTCAGCATCCAACATTTTGTAGTTTTACCACAGATTACACGGATAGCACAGATTTTTCACAGATTTTATTCAAAATTATACAGCTTACTCCCTTCGGTTCCTAATTCTTATCAACATTCATACAAAGAAAAGTTTAGGACATTCAAAAATCCTTTTTATATTTGAAGCCTGAAATGCAGGTCTTGATCCGAATCGTTTTTTTTGTCAATTCCGATCTGAAATTTTTAAAATATCAAAACCAAAATATATACCAAATACCATGGCAGAAATCGTTAGAATGCCCGCGTTAAGCGATACGATGACCGAAGGAACACTCGTTGCTTGGCACAAAAATGTGGGAGATAAAATAAAGTCCGGCGACCTATTGGCCGAGATTGAAACTGACAAAGCGGTGATGGAATTCCAAAGCCCTTTTGATGGCGTTTTATTGCATGTAGGCATTGAAGCCGGCAGCGCAGTTCCCGTAAATCAGGTAATTGCTGTTATCGGCAAGGCCGGTGAAGATGTGAATGCTGTACTTGCAGGTGCATCAGGAGCTACGGCAAAAACTGAAGCTACTCCAACTAAAGTGGAGGCAGTTGTTACTCAAGCTGCAAATGTTGAAGTCAGTGTTGCCGGCGATGACGAAAGCCGTGTAAAGGCTTCTCCTCTGGCTAAATCCATTGCCAAAGAAGAAGGCATCAACATTACTGAAGTTCCAGGCAGCGGAGATGATGGCCGCATTGTAAAGCGCGATGTAGAGGCCTATATGGAACAGAAAAAAGGCACTGTTACTGAAACCAAACAGGTTGCTGCCCTTCAAGTTGCTGCTACCGAAGGCGGTTTTGAGGATGTGCCTCTGAATCAGATGCGCAAAACAATTGCCCGCCGTTTGAGCGAAAGCAAGTTCTCTGCACCGCATTTCTATCTCACGATGGAAATCTGTATGGACAAACTCATAGAGGCCCGCAAATACATCAAGAAAATCAGCGATACGCCAATTTCATTCAATGATTTTATCATTAAGGCCTGCGCTAAAGCACTGCAAAAAAATCCGAGCATCAACGCTTCCTGGTTAGGCGACAGAATCCGTTACTACAAATATGTCAACATTGGCGTTGCCGTAGCAATGGATGAAGGGTTGGTTGTACCGGTTGTGAAAAATGCAGAGATCAAATCCCTTTCTCAGATTGCCAATGAAATCAAGGATCTGGCAGAATTGGCCCGTGAGCGCAAACTACAGCCGCAGGATATGACCGGCAATACTTTTACTGTATCAAACCTCGGTATGTTCGGCATTGAAGAGTTTACTGCCATTATCAATCCGCCTGATGCCTGTATTCTTGCCGTTGGCCGCATTTCACCAAAATTGGTTATGGAAAATGGTGAAGTAAAAGAGTCAAACTTTATGAAGGTAACCCTTTCCTGCGATCATCGCGTTGTGGACGGAGCACAGGGAGCAAAATTCCTGCAAACACTGAAAGATATTTTGGAAGAACCTATGCGTCTGATTATCTGATCAGATAAATTTATAATATTTAGCCGCTGCTACTACTGTAACAGCGGCTATTTTTTTTACCCGGATTGAATTATTCTGCTACTTTTCTGATAAGTTTGAAAGTTAATAATAAAAGACAGACCCAATCCTTTGCAATTTTAACGCAAAGATAATGTTCCTCATCTTTATTTTAAGTTAAAGCAATCCCGATAAATCGGAATCGATTTATCGGGATTGTTCACCTAAGTCAGCTTAAAAAATCATATAGTGTTGTGTTATCTTTGATTTGACGTAATAAACTTTTCCATATTTACCATTTATGGCAATATCTCCGCAAGGGATGCCGTCTCGAATCTGCATATAAACTCCAATGCTTCTTTCATTTTATACGGCGTAATTCAATCAGCAAAACAAATTACCCGGTTCACAAAAAGCTCCATAGGAGCGATATTTTTGTAGCAGCGAAAGCTGCGAATGAAAAAACCCTGTAGGGGTGACATTTTATTTATTAACCATTTTTTTAAAATGCCGCTCCTACGGAGCTCTGTTCAATTTTTCGCCTGCGGCTACAAAAATTTCGCCCCGATGGGGCTGCAAACCGGGAAAATTATCAGTGACATCCTGCAGAAACAAAACATGCTATAATACAATTAACATAACAATAGTATAATTAATCGGTTAAAGCTGATATTTTTTCAGGTTATTTATGGCCCTGAAATAATTTCGAATAGTTAAAAACAACGGCAATGGCGCCAAAAATGGAATCACTGCGCCCAATAATCCAATCGTCTGCCAGACTGCATTGCCTTTTAAGGAGGAGGCAGGCTTATAGATACTGTATTTGGAAGTTATCATAAATGCGAGCACCAAAAGGTACATCAGCATAAAAATCGGATAGAAAATCCAGATATCGGGATGAAAAAATGCATTGACAGTAAGAGGAGGAACAAAAATAAACAGTACAAGCAATGAATGGGTTGCAATCTTTTTATTTAAAAATCCGGCAGCATTATCGCCCATTTTCAGCTGCAGCAAATTTCTTGGTTCTCCTTCATTGTAGAAGTTTGAGATCATAAAAGTTAAAATCCAAAGACCGACAATTGGCAGGGCACGAACACAACAAAAGGCCCATATCAGCAAATATACCAGAATAAAAGGCAGCCAAACAAGTCTCATTCCACTTAGCCATTCAAAATAACTGACAGGAATAATTCGGTGCAAATATGGAAAATATATTTTTATGGTTTTCGGCCGTATTTTCCAAAATGAAAGTCCAAGGCAAACTAAAAAGTGAATTCCGGCAATCCAAAAATGCAGGGTAACCAAAGCCGGCAAAATAATTGGGAGGGTAAAAATCCAATACTCCGTGAAGATGCTATGTTGCGGATTCTGCAGTTTATGCCATATAAAACGGCTATCTTTTCTGCTGCTGTGTATTGATAATAAAATCAGACACATTGAACACAATATACCGATACTGTAACCAATTTCAAGATAGGCTTTAAAAAAAAAATACTCAATAAGGAGAAAGGCTGCTGATAGCAACAGCATATAAATAGGGCCTAATGCGCCTGATTCGCGTTCAATCTGTTTCAGTCGGATATTTACAAGGGTAAAATTGAGCATATTGAATGACAGGATTGCAGCCTTAGAAATTTAACAGCAAATTAAAAAAGTATTGCACAAAGTTCCAAAAAAGAGAAATCAGGGAAAAAGCATTTTAGTCCTGACCTAACATTGACTGAGTTCGGTCAATTACTGTACCATTTAGTTTTTGAATCGACAAAACAGGGCTTTCTTTTGACGGAGTTTGTGGATAATAAGAAGCAAATAATTCAATAAAACAGTTTTCAAAGATTATACGCCAAGTGATACTAATCATATTTTAATTACAAACCTTAGCATATCTTTGAAGTATATATTACAAAACTTAAAAATCAAAAACCATGACTAAGAAAAACTTAACAGCTGTCTGGATAGACAGATATAAAGCCATGATCGTAAAATTTCATGATGGCAACATGCAGGTTGGAATTTTAGAATCAGATATGGATGACGCCTATTATCATGAAGGCGAATCAATAAAAGGCAATTTTTCAGGCTCACAGCACGATAACCGCGAAAAAACTATTTCCGAGCGTAAGAACAACCTATCTCATAAATTTTTGAAAAATGTTTTTGAAGAAATTCAGGAATCTGATGAACTTTATATCATCGGCCCCGGTGAAATGCGTGCCCGTTTAGGTCATTTAATTGAGTCGGAATACAAACATTTTCATGGCAAAGTAAAGGGAATTGACAGCTGCGATTATTTGCGCGAAAGACAGATTATTGCAAGAATGAAGGACTTTTTCAATTTGAAATAGTATTTGCTTCTATGCAACTATTTTAACAAAGTTGCGTATAACTCTGACTTAATCAAACAATTTCAGCTGCATGCAAAAACAAATCAAAAATCAGACAGGCATTTGGATCGACGGCAATAAAGCACTTATTGTCAGCTTTATTGGAGACGAAGTTAAAATTTCTGAAGTTAATTCCGATATGGATGGGGTCTTCCTTCGGGACGGACAGCCGATCAAAACTAATTTTTCAGGCGGAAATAACGACAGTCACGAAAAAAGATTGGAAGAACGTAAGAAAAATAACACGAGAAAATTTTTGAAAACTGTCAGCGACGCTGTACAGAAAGCAGATGAGTTATACATTATTGGCCCTGGCGAGATGCGTACAAAACTGAGCCGTTTTATGGAAGCGGAATACAAAATATTCACTGCCAAAATAAAGGGCGTTGCCAGTTGTGAAAAACTTCGTGAAAGTCAAATCATTACCAGAATGAAAAGCTTTTTCAATCTGGAAGAAAAAATTGAGATTTAACAGTTATTCTTTTTTTAAAAGACCTCGAAGAACTATTTCCTCGGGGTCTTTTTGGTTTCATTTCGTTTTTGATTACTCTGCGGGAGTGACCGTACCTTTTATTCTGAGAATTGTCTTTGCCGGATCGGTATTGGCCGTCAGCGTAACTGTTTTATCCTGTGCTCCGCGCTTACCAAGTGAGTTGAATACTACTTTAACTTCACCTTTTTCTCCGGGTTCAACGGGGTATTTAGGCCATTCGGCCACAGTACATCCGCAGCTGCCCAAAGCACCTTCAATCAGCAGGCGTTTTTTTCCTGTATTTTTGAATTTATAAACTTTTGTCACAGAAACACCTTCTTTCACTTCGCCAAAATCGATGACTGTTTCATCGAAAGCAATACTGGTATTATTGTCCTGTTTAGGTTCTGTGGGTTTTGCCTTCAGGGCATCATTCAGTTTTTTGATTTCCGCATTTTGCACTTCTATCATTTTTGCCAATTCAATGATTTTATCATTTAATTTGGTCATATCTTCACGTTGTTCCGCTACATCTGAACTGAGTTTATCATTTTGATCCATCAGTATTTTGTTGGTTGCCTCCGACTCGTTGAGTCTTTTGCTGAGACTGTCGACTTTCATTGTAAGCGGATCAGCTTTTTTGGTTTTTGTTTTCTGAGCAGAAAGATTCAAGCTGAGCAGAACAGCCAATATGGAAAATGCCAGAATTTTTGAGTTCATAATTTTGAAAATAAAGGAGTGATGGAAATTATTAGCGGAGGCTAAAGTAAGTGTCTCGGTTAAATTATTGCTTATTAAAGCCGTACTTTCGCTTATCAGTTATCGAATTTAAATTTTTTGGATAAGTTAATTTACTTTCGGAACAAAAGGTTTTTCGGAACTTGGTAATGGAGTTATAACTTCTCCCGGGGGAAGCATTCCAATTCTGACAATATCTTTGTAGTTTATCAGGCGTTCTGTTGCCCCAAATTTATTCAGATGTTTGCGGGTCATTTCTGTCAGACTCAGCATTTCTTTGATTTTTGCCTTTGGCATTGTCAGAAAATTGAGCGTGTCCGATTCAAAAGCAGAGACCGGAATAATAGTGTGCACCCATTCTGAAACCTTCTTTTTCTTTTCGTTGTGAATATAGCGCCAAGCCGGAATGTAGTTGTAATTGCCGATAACAGTCTTTCCTGTTTTATCGTTTTTAATTATTTCGATTTCAAATAAAAGTCCGATTTCTGTATGTACCGGATGAAACTGATTTGAGATAAAATTGCCCAATGAGTACGCACAAACAACTCTGCGTCCCTCGGTACTGTCTGCATTATAAACTGTATCGGATCTGATTGGCTGAATTACGTGCGGATGTGAACCAATGACTATTTCTACACCCTGATTCCAAAGCCATTTTGCCAAATCATTTTGTGTCTTTGCTTCAATGCGCTGATATTCAGCACCCCAATGCATATAGGCAATAATCATATCCGGATTGCTTTTCTTTGCCTTTTCTATATCTTTTCTGATTTGTGCTGTATCAATTTCATTCACCACATTGGGTTTTTGCGTGGGAATACCGTTGGTGGCGTAGGTATAGGTGATAAGAGCAAGTCTGAATTTTGTGCCGTCGGTTTCTTTTTCTAAAATCATGGGATAGTTCTGCTCCCATTCAGCTGTATCTCGAAAAGTCCCAGTATGCATCAGCTTGAGTGAGTCCAAAACATCCAAAGTATGCATTAAACCATATTTATTGTTATCGTTCGAATGGTTATTGGCCGTAATAATTATGTCAAAACCGGCCTGTTTCAGGTAGCCTGCCAAGGCATCGGGCGAACGGAAAAGGGGATAGCCGCTGTAGTAATTCTTATCATTCAGTGTGAGTTCCAAATTTGCAAAAGCAAGATCTGAAGATTCGATAATGGGTCGGATATAACGAAAACAGGGCTCATAATCGAACATACCGCTTTCTGGATCAAAGGCAGAGCGTATCTGATCACCGTGCCCCATAATATCACCTACAAATACCAGCTTCAATCGGTGAAGGCTGTCTTTTGACGCTTCTTTTTTTTCAACCTTAGCCTCATTATAATCCACATCTTTGCCGCCCAAACCGGTACATGCCTGAAAACTGATCAGACTTAACAAAAAAATGATTGAATAGACAGCAAAAGTGATCATTGTTAAATAAAATTATGTGTAAAGATAGTATATTTATAGTACGAACAAATCACCCCTACTGATATAGATTTTATAGATTTAGTTAAATTTAAGTAGAATCTAGTTAAATAAAAACTGAATTTTAAATAATATTGTTAGTGAAATATAACCCCACAACTCATATGATCTTACTTTTCCTACATCTCATGCTGTTTACAATTTCTGTTGAGGCTCAAAGCTCATTTGGAATTCATAAAGGTACAATTTCTGTAAATATATCCAATATCAGCAAAAGCAGCGGAAATATCTTATTAGCTGTTTATAATAATGAAAAAGGATTCAGGGATCCAAAACAGGCTTATTTACTGCGTGTTTTGCCCCTGACGGAAAAATCCTGCACTACTGTTTTAGAAAATCTTCCTGAGGGAAATTACTCCATTACTGTGTTTCATGACCTGAACAGCAATGGCAAAATTGATATGAATTGGGCTGGTATTCCTCTAGAACCTTATGGCTTTTCAAAAAATCCTAAAATTATGTTTGGGCCTCCAAGTTTTAAAGAGACAGCTGTATTTATACATGAAGAAGCCATTGAACTTAAAATAATTTTGAAGTAGGCCAAAAAACGTTTTATCTTTTTTTCACCCAAGTCTGTCATTAGAAATTCTGTTCGCTTCGCGGAGCCCTTCGGGGTTCGGGGGTTCATTACAAAATTCTATTGACGGTTCTGCTATTAATTGTAGCCGGCTTCAGCCAAAACCCGCTGCAGCTCTCCTTCCAAATTTTTCCAACAGCTGTAAGACCAAATCCTGCAAACTTTCAGGCCCAAATTCTGCAGGCGTTCTTCTCTGAAAATATCCCATGCATATGCTTCTTCTGAATAAGCATCATTAAATAAATCGGTATAAATTGCCAAAATAGGCTTTCCTTCAGAATTAGAAATCAGTAGTGGAATATTGAAGCCCATATAGTCGGCATTTTGCTGCAAACTATGTCCTTCTGGAATTTTGTATTCCAGTTTATCAAAAAGCAGTTTCTCAAAGGAACCTTCTCCGTCGATTTGATAAGAAATTTGATGATGTGGCTGAACTGACTTATCGGAAATCTGTTTCAAAATTGCCAAACGGGCCGTTTCGTTGCCATCACTGACTGCCTTTGCATAGGCGAGATAGGCATAAAACAATCCATTTCCGCTCTTTCCTTCACTCAAATGTTCCCGGAAACGGCCATAG
>JBIKQC010000134.1:0-9628 GCA_044349855.1 Saprospira sp. | reverse complement strand
TCAGGAAAACTTGAAACAGCTTATTTATCATTATATTTAATTCTTACTTTTTGATAGAAAAATGAAATTCTTCAACTTATTTTGATTAAAAAATAATCCTATGAACAACGATGAATGCTGCCCAAAATTCCAACCGGAAAGATGGGACAAAAAAGAACTGAAATGGGATAATAAACTCTTTGTAAAAGACAGTATGATAACCTTTTTTCATGTTCCTTTACCGGGGGTTGTCAGTAAAAAGATAGGCAAAATGAGCGCCCTGATTGAGGCGCAGAATAAATATGATGCCAATAAAGCAGACACACTCGTACTGTTCAGAGATCCAAGCCCCTTCAAGTCTGAAATCTATATCAGTACAATAGGAGAGGTGGGTGGTGCCAATAATGTCAAAATCAGCGGTAACTTTATTGCCTGTGTTTATGATGGTGGGTATAATATGGTGCCAAAATTTATTAAAGAGACGGAGACTTACTTGAAGTCTATCGGAAAAAAAGCTATGGATTATTATATTCATTATGCATATTGCCCTGCATGTACCAAAAAATTTGGCGCAAATTATATGGTCTTTTTTGCACTTGTAAATTAACAAGGCATGAAGTGTTTTTTGATTAAAGCAGTGCTATTCATTGCTTTTTTTTATCTGATATTGAAGTTTGTAGGATTTTTTGAGTTAAATGCAGACAATGAACAGCATTTTGATCTGCGCAGGCTTAAATGCAGCAGTCAATTTGATAGTTTAGATATACTTTTTCTAGGCAGTTCCTATACTTATTCTTCTTTAAATCCTGTTGTTTTTGCTGCATCGGGTTATAAAAGTTACAATTTAGGCATTTCGGGAACCGGGGTTTATTTCATAGAACTTTTGCTGGAGGATTATCTTAGGAATCATAAAAAACCAAAGGTCATTGTTTTTGATATTTCTCTACTCAGTTTTGCCGGCAGTTCTGATGACTTTACAGCATATCCGATTCATCGTTATTTGAATCAGCCAATCTCACATGAAGCATTGATTTTAAGATATTTCAATAAAAAACAAATTTATTCGAAGCTATTGGCAAAAAGTCTGAAAAAAGGGCTTATAGGTTTATTGTCCAAACCCGAAATAGCACAGAATCTACTTTTTGAACAGGATTCAATAGATAAGTATAGAGGATTTTATGTAAATCATGACACCGCTAATTCGCAATCTTTGAAAAAAGACAGGTCAGTTTTGAAAATGCTGATTAGGGAAGAGTTTGACCAAAAAAAATTAGAAACATTTTTAATATTGGTTGATAACTGCAGCAAAAAGGACATAAAGATTTATTGGTATGAAGCTCCGACCGCTAATTTGCATCGTTACTTTAATGCATTTTATAAGATGCAGTATATTTATGCATTGGCAAAACTGAGAGCTATAGATTTAGCTGTTGAAATTCCTTTTAAAGAGATGGTACTAAATTCAAACGATTACAGGAATACGGATCATTTAAATTTTAATGGCGCAGAAAAATTGAGTAAGTACATGCTTCGTTTTATTCAGAAAAATGAAAATTAGTAAAATGATTTTCTCTTTGAATAACTGCAAGGTTTTGGAGATCCTGAAATTTCTTGAATAATAAATGGAGTTTTTTGAACTCTCAGTCAGATTTTGGGATTTATAGGGTAGAATGCGTACATTTGCAGAATGTAAAGTATAGGAACCGGAGCAGTTCAATACACCAATATGTACCATTACAATATTAAATATGTTTAAATTATTCCATAAAGACGGTGAGCACGGACATCACCAACACCATGAACACAAATGCGGTGACGGTTGTAATCACGACCATCACGAAGAACATGTCGATCATGAACATGATTTGGGCGAAGATAAAATCGTCATCATCCCACCAAAAAAAGAATTGCATTTCGCTGAATTCCTGGAACTCTTTCCTGCTATTGAGTTGCCAATGACACTCAGTACCGATGCTCAGCGCCAAATTTCTGATGTTCAGGAACCGCTAAATGCAGCTTGGATGGCTCGTTTTGTGCTCGACGAGGAACAGATTGACGAGTTCACGGAGTTCATGGCCTGTTTCAGTATTCCAGATACCAAGAATTACCATGCAATTGTCTACTGGCAGGCATCTTTGGAAGGCAATGCATTTTTCCTGGCAACCTTTTCAAAAGCTGGCAACCTATTGGATCATAGACTTATAGCCGGAACACTTTATCTGGAAGACGGAATGAAACAATTGGTCTGCTCCATCGGCAAAGACTGGACAATTCACCGAGTAGAAGGTATGTTGGGCGCAAATGGAGAAATAATTAAAGTGGACGATCCAAAAATTACCTTTATGCAAATGACGCTGGAGGGCGAAATCATTGAAGATTAAATTACAAAACAGTATTGACTTTAAAAATTAACTAGTCATTACTATCAATAACAGTATTTAAAAACCATGCAGGGATGATTTTATATCCCAAATATGCATATTCATACAATATATAAATGTCAAAAAAGAAAAAAAAGGGAGGGAGCATTAAAACATTAAGCCCCGCAGCATTAGAACAAAAAGTACTCAATGTTCTTCAAAATGACCTGAAAGGTCGCTATAACGCGAAGGATGTAAAGAAATTAATAGCTGTTGAAAATAATTCAGATGCCATTGAACATGCATTGGAGCAACTTTTACAAAGGGGTTTATTGATAAAAGTGGCTAACGGCCAAAAATATAAATACAACCGCAATGTTGAACAAAGTGCCCCCGGTCAGTCTGAAGGTCCGTTAAATGCTTATAAAAAACCGGAAAAAACCAGAGATGAAGGCGAGAAAAAAGCTGAATCCAGCAGTAAAGGCACTGCTACAGGTATTTTAGATCCAACCCGCAGCGGTTCGGCCTATGTTGTTTCAGATGATTCCGGACTTCAAAGTGATATCTTTATACCTCAGGGCCGTTTGGCCAATGCACTGAAAGGCGACCGCGTAAAAGTACGCTGGTACCTGTCTCGCAGGGGAAAACCCGAAGGTGAAGTACTCGAAATCGTTACTCGTCACCGAGAGGCATTTATAGGAACAATGGTACTGTCCAAACAGTTCTGTTTTGTTTCTCCAGATGATGATAGTATTCCGGTGGACATTCTGGTTTCACGCAAAAAAACAATGGATGCGCAAAATGGAGATAAAGTCGTTGTTAAAATTATTGAATGGCATCCTAAACACGGTGTCGGCAATCCGGTAGGAGAGATAACTACTGTACTCGGACAATCGGGCAGCAGTGACATTGAAATGAAATCAATCCTTATAAAACATGGTTTTGAATTGGAATTCAACAGCGCAGTCAATCGCGAAAATGATGCAATTCCTACAGTCATTCTGCCTTCGGAAATCAATTTGCGCCGTGATTTGCGCGATGTGACTACTTTTACAATTGATCCTGAAACAGCAAAAGATTTTGATGATGCCATTTCGATTCAATTGTTGAAAAATGGAAATTATGAAATTGGCGTACATATCGCAGACGTTACGCATTATGTCCGCGAGGGTTCAGCCTTGGATAAAGAGGCTGCAAAACGTACTACTTCCGTCTATCTGGTAGACCGTGTATTGCCTATGTTGCCTGAAAAACTGTCAAATGGAGTTTGTTCATTGCGTCCGCATGAAGATAAACTGACCTTTTCTGCAGTTTTTGAATTTACACAGGAAGGTGAAATCGTGAATGAGTGGTACGGTAAAACAGTCATACACTCAGATCGACGCTTTACTTATGAAGAAGCTCAGGATATTCTGAACGGAAAAGAAGGTGATTTTGCAGAAGAGTTAAAAACGCTGAACCGCTATGCACATATTTTGCGCAAAGCCAGATTTAAAAAAGGTTCTATCAATTTTGAATCTCCTGAAATTCGATTCAAACTCGATGAAAACGGCAAACCGCTTGAAGCTTATGTGAAAGAGCGCATGGACACTCACCAATTGGTGGAAGACTTTATGCTTTTGGCCAATAAAATGGTGGCACAGCAGATAATGGCTAAATTCCGTCAGGGAGGACCACAAATACCATTTGTATATCGTGTACACGATCTTCCGGATATGGATAAGGTTCAAAACTTTGCCAATTTTGCCAGTCGATTGGGTTATCCAATGAATATTAAATCGGTAGAAAGTGTTTACAGTGCTTTCAATAAATTATTGAAAGATTCTGCCGGTAAAAACGAGCAGGGTGTTTTACAGCAGTTGGGTATCAGAACAATGGCCAAAGCTGCATATTCCACCAATAATATAGGACACTTCGGTTTGGCTTTTGTGGATTACACGCATTTTACATCACCAATCCGTCGATATGCCGATGTATTGGTACACCGTGCTTTTGAGGAGTTTTTGGAAGATAAAACAGCAAAAATGAATCCGGCAAAATTGGAGGAATTGTGCAAACATATCTCTAGACGTGAGCGCAATGCGATGGAAGCCGAACGTGAATCTGTCAAATACAAACAGGCGGAGTACTTGCTTGACCATGTTGGAGGAGTTTTCGAAGCCTTTATTTCGGGCATGACTGAATTTGGTATTTATGGTGAAATCAAGCAGAATTTCTGTGAGGGCATGATCCGTTATGAGAATATGTATGACAGTTTTACTCTTCAAGAAGACGGTTTCCACATAAAATCTCCTTCAATGACTTATAAAATGGGCGATACTATTTGGGTTCGTATCCAACGTGTCGATTTAGCAAAAAGACAGGTGGATTTGGCCATGATTACAGAAGCTGATGCATTTGCAGAACTTGCTGCAGGCAAAGAAGCTAAGGCCGCAGAACCTGTGATTGTTCCTGTATTGCCTGAATTACCAAAGCATAAATCTAAAGAGCTCATTTATGATGAAATTGAAATAGCTTATGAAAAAAGTGACATACATAATTTCGCTCTTCAAAATGCCAAAGAATGGTATTATCAACTTTCCGAAACCCCGGATTTCAAAGATTCTCTAATGCTTTTGGGTTTTAACCCAAAGGCAGACGCAGATAAAAGATATTTGGCACAAACACATTTGCCGGAAAACGATTTGAACAAAGAGGTCTGGAAAAAGGCAATACCATTATTAGAAACACATTTTAGTGAATATCCATTGGATAAAATTTCGGACACTTATTTTTGCCCATTCCGTTCAGAACAGGAAGGACAGATTTCTAAGAAAGATTTGGAATTGTGTTTACCGATTTTCCAAAACCGTTTGAAAGGAGCAGAACCAAAACTGATTCTGTCATTCTCTTCCAGACTCCGTGATCATTTTATACAGCATAAATTGTTAAGTGGAATTCAGGAACTGGAACAGGAACTTGGTAAGCGTAAAATAAAAACTGTTAAAGGGCAATTGAAGAATGGCCGTAAAAAAGTAACAATTATTTTCATGCCATCATTGGGCACTATTTTGTCCAATGAACTTAAAAAAGAACTTTGGAGTTGGGCTGCTAAGAAATAGACCAATCAAAATATACTACATAACGGTGCAGAGATTTCTGTACCGTTTTTTTATTTATATGAGCTAATTAGAATTTTTTAAATAAAATTGTATTTATGCCTATATGTAATATTAAATTTGCTTCACATTTTTTAAATATATATTTTAAGGTATATTTGCGAAACAATTACAAAATTATAAAATATATTTAGCAGTATGAAAACTTTTAATGAGCTGACTGTTTACCTATTTATTTCTTTTACCATTTTCTCCTGCGGTTCTAAACAAAGAGCTGAATCTTCCACGGCTGAAGATATAAAGCAAGTGAAGAAAATAGTTGAATTAAAAACTTTAAAAATTGGATCGGCAGACTGGACCGCAGAAAACCTTGATGTTACAACTTTTAGAAATGGAGACACTATTCCTGAAACAAAAACAGCAGAAGAATGGGTAGCTGCAAGCAAAGGACATAAAGCAGCATGGTGTTTTTATGAAAACAATGCTGAGAATGGCAAGAAATATGGAAAATTGTATAATTTTTACGCTGTTTCAGACAGCAGAGGTATAGCGCCCGAAGGTTATCATGTGCCTTCCATGTCTGAGTTTAAACAAATTTCGGATATATTTGGCAAAGAAGCAGCAGCCGTTGCCAAAAAAATGAAATCAACTTCAGGTTGGGGCGACAAAGGAAATGGCGACAACGCAAGTGGTTTTAATGCTTTACCGGGCGGAAGCAGATCCGTTGATGGTGAATATGTTTTATTGGGAATGGAAGCTTTTTATTGGAGCAAAGATTCTGACGATGACGGCGCTCATGGAATCATCCTTGTTGATAAACACGATTTCAGACTAAATACTGATTATAGAGGAAATGGATGCTCTTTAAGATTGATAAAAGATAAATAAGCAAAGTAACCAACAAAAATTGCAATATTAAATTCAGAAGTAATTGAAAATGTATAGATTATATCTTGTAAAGCATGTAACGATCTGAGCGATTCTCAGCTTGTTTATTCCTATAATTTATATTATGTTAAATAGGATTTTTGAAAAGAATACAGGCCTTGGGAATTTTAGTTCTCAAGGCCTGCCCTTTACGGTTTATTTTACTGCCCTTTTTTCATCAGTTCTTTTTCTTTTGCACTGTATTTTGACCAGTTTGCATCATCGCTTTTACGTGAGTAAACTTCTTTGAGACCTCGGATCAATGACAGATCATTTGGTTCAATTTTTTCTGCTTCAAGCAAATATTCCAAACCTTTGTCAACATATTTGAAATAATCGGCTTCAATTTTAGCTCGCTCTTCTTTTTTGAGCTTATCGCTGTTTTTGTTCAGCGTGGCATAATAGTTTGAGAAGTTCACATAAATAGCGCCAATACTATAAGCAGAATTGAAATGCTTAGGATCAATTTTCAAAGCGCTTTTGTACCACTCTACTGCCTTTTCAAAAAAATCTGAACCTGATTTAAGATCTGCCTCAACTACAGGCCATTTTTCGTAGTTTACTTTTCCGCGGAAAAGTTCATCATACATATTGCCCATAACAAAATGCAGCATTGCATTTTTGGGATCAGCATCAACTGCCTGTTTCAATTGACCTTCAAGCTCAGCAAGACGACCTTCCTGCAAAGCGATGTTGATTTCAGTTATCAACATGTCAAAATCACCGGGAAATTGTTTTCTTCCTTCAGCTACCAGCGCTTTGGCTTTATCGGTTTGTCCTTTTTCCAAATAACCGCCGCTTAAGACACGGTAACAGGTTTTGATATCCTCATCCTTGATTTTTTTCTCGCTCATCAACGGACGAAGCATTTTCTCAGCCTCATCTAATTTACCTGCCTTTACAGCAGCAATACCGCCCAAAAAGCCTGCATTTGTATGCATATTAATAATCTCTTTGCCTGATTCAAAAGTCAAATCGATTTTTTTCTTGAGGTCAAATGTAGCTGTACGGGTCGGAATTTCATAAAGCTTGCTGAAGTTATTATAGGCTTGTTCGTAGTTCTGTTCATTAAATGAATAAGAACCCTGTGTGTACAAGGCTTGAGCATTTGTTGTGAAACCGTCGATAAACTCCTGCTTGCCGGCAATTTTGTCTTTGGTTTTACCTTTTACTTCTGCTCTTGATTCTTCCATGCTTAATGATTTTTCCCAAGCAACGTAAGCATCGGAAGCTGCATTTTTGTAAGTTTTGGCAAGTTGCTGATTTCTTGCTACTGCCGTATAAATCTGGCCTTTATTTCTCCAGGTGACAGGATCGTCTGCAGTTTTTTGGTCTTCGCAGGCGATGTCAATGTTTTTGAGTGCATACTCCAGTTTGTCAATCAATTGTTGGTTGAGGTTATATTCCTCGAAACTGGTAATAGCTGCAATGCGAGCTGCTGATCCGCTTTTTTGAGCATAGCTATTCAACGCAGACAGCATGAAAACTGCAAGAACAAGTCTTTTCATCAGAATTCTGTTTTAAAAATGTTTGTTAAAAATTAGAAACTCAATATTGTTAAGAAAAATAAACGCTTTTTAATTTGCTTTAAGTCTGTACTTTGTTTGTTCGGCTACTATTGCCAGGCTAACAAAACATCCTACCATAATAAGATAAGTATATGGAACCTGAATAAACATCAAGAAAAAAGTAAGATAGATTTTAAAAGAACCCAAAAGAAAAATCTGATAAACCTGCATTCTTTTTCTGTTCATAAAATACCATAATCCACAAATTGCAACTGACAATAATGACAAAATCAAATGTGATCTTTGCAGTGCTTTTATCCGCATGGGCATATCCCAATTCAAATATTCATAATACAAATAAGCAAATCCGCTTCCATTGTACAAGTGATAGGGTTTACCGGTTGCAGGATTAATATGTTGCCACTCTCCCAGTGCTGCCTTATCATAATTTTTAAATACTCTGAAAAATGTTCCCCAATCCTGACTTAAAAATGGAATGATATAAATAATAAGTACCGCCGCTGTAATTGTCAGACAAGAAATAATTGCCGCTTTTCTGTCTCCCGAAAACCATTCTACCAAAAGCCATAATGGCAACCATAATACCAGACTGTATCTGGAAAGCATACAAAGAACAATACTTGCAGCTTTTAAATATGGATTTTTTTGATTGAGACCAACGATTAAAAAAATATAATATCCGGCAATCAGCAATTCTACAGTGGTACCCAAAAGTGTACTCTGATAATTTACCAATAGCCACAACATATATAAACACAAGGTTGCAATAACTATGCCATCAGATATCCTGTTTTTTGCAGCCCTGAAAATAATGAGCAATGTAGCGGCTGTCCAAATTGCAAATGCAATAAATCGGTAATCCTTTTTGAAAATATCGGCAATGCAAAATGGCAACCACTGCATGGGCAGATAACCCACTGAGGCCAAACTCCAGCCCTCTTTGAAATGAACTTCTTTGTAAACCTGTTCCCCCGACATAAATCGTTCGACAGCAACTCTTATCGTTGGAATAATATCAGAAATATTAGCATCTATCGGATATGCAACGAAGATATTTCCCAATTGTAGTTTTAAAGGCCAGAGCGCCAATAAAAAAAGCGCTGAGATGGCTAGCGGTATATAAATGCTGAATCTTTTATCAGAAACCTTTACAATTTCGGCTTCACGATTATAAAACTTATGTAGTAATATAACGCCCAAGCCTATTCCGCAAAAAAACTGGCCAAATGATGTAATCTCCTGCGAATATCCAAAAGCAGGTAAAATTAACACCAGAAGGAATTCCAGAATCAGACAGCTGTAGAGCAGAATATTATGAATCATAAGCAAAAGTGTCTGATTATAAATACCTTGAATCAGATTCTCGAAAAAATGAATCGTTTACTAAAAGTGCTGTCCCGAAGTTTTGCTCCGGGACAGATGATTATATTTGGCAATTTAATATTTTATTCAGTATCGCCGCCTTCTTCAGGTACAATAGCTTCTTCCAGTTGACCGTCAACGATGAGTGATACATCAGCGATAGAGTCACCGGATTTGATATTGATCAATTTTACGCCCTGTGTAGCACGTCCGCTGATAGGCAATTCTTTAACAGCCATACGGATTGTGAGACCGGATTTATTGATAATCATCAGATCATCATCATCGGTTACAGCTTTGATAGAGATCAGTTTACCAGTTTTATCGGTTACATTGATGGTTTTAATACCTTTACCGCCACGGGTTTGGATAC
>JBIKQC010000133.1:0-9630 GCA_044349855.1 Saprospira sp. | reverse complement strand
AAAGGGCAATTTTGATTATTCCGCTTCACAACTTTCCTTATTGGAGCAGGTAGCCTCTCAATGTCCTTGGGAAGGGGGAAATGCTGTTTTTCGTGCACGTGGAATGCTCGCCTTGGTACAAAGGGTCATTATTAATGATGAAAGTATGTGCAATTCTGCAAAATCATTAATGGAAACTTTTGAAAATGAACCATTTTATGAGGAGAATGTAATTGAATTGGATTTAGGAATTTCAATTTTCCCCAATCCAGCTAATGATGTTCTCAACATTGAATTTAAAGAAGAACTAAATTCAAATTCAGAGGTTCAATTAATTGATATAAATGGCAGAGTTATTAAAAGACTTCAATTCAAAACCGGAGAAAAACGCTTTGAACTTTTTACTTCTAACATAGCTGTCGGAATTTATTTTCTACGCATAGCTGACAATAATGGCAATCAAATTGCCAATCATAAAATTGTGATAATTAGATAATTTTTTCATTAAGCATTATGGAGTTTTACTCCATAATGCCTTTAAATTTTACAAGCTTATGAAAAAGTTATTTTTTTTGCTAATATTAATACTGTGTATGTTCAATTTACAAGCACAGAAGCATGATAACATCTGGCCTATGGGCTATGCTTATGATACAACCGTAAATCCTTGTAATTTCTATCTCAGTTTTGAAAATGACACAATGGAACTTATTCCTTTTTGTTTAAGGATACAATATTCTTTTATTTGCGGAAATGGTTCAATTTCAGACAGTTCTGGGAATTTGCTTTTTTATACCAATGGTTATATTATTGCCGATAGCAGCCATCAAATTATGCCGAACGGAACAGGTCTAAACAATTCTAATTATAGTCATTATGAATGGAGAGGCTATCCTGCAGAATTAACAATATTACCAAGACCTAATAGACCTAATCTTTATGATATTTTCCATTTGGAAACTCAGCTTCAACCCAATGGGTCTTCAGCCGGATTAGCAATAAGGTTAAATCAGACAATTGTTGATATGAATTTGAATAATGGGAGAGGAGATGTAACTACTAAAAATATACCTTTGATCAATGACACTATTGCAGGTGGGGGATTTTTATTGGAAGCTGTCAAACATGCCAATGGTTATGATTGGTGGATTCTTGTACCTGAGTATGAAAGCAATGCCTATTATCGTTTTTTGCTTACGGCTGATAGCCTTTACGGCCCTTTTAGGCAGGAGCTAGGCTATAGTTTTAGTTGGATTGATTATAATGGCCAGGCTGTTTTTTCTCCGGATGGCTTGCATTATGTACGTTATGACCCACAAAATCAGGCGCATTTATATGATTTTAATAGATGTACAGGAGAATTGAGTTATAGGCAACAGATAAATATACCTTCCCGCATTAATGCAGGAGGTGCTTCGATTTCAGCAAATTCCCGTTTTTTATATATTGCCAATGACACAATCGTCTTTCAATATGATTTGCAGGCAGCGGATATAAATACAAGCAGGGAAACGGTAGCTATTTATGATGGTTTCATGTCGCCTTTTGGGACTGGATTTTGGCAGATGCAATTAGCTCCAGATAGGAAAATTTATGGCATATCTGCCAACGGTACAGACCGACTGCACGTCATAGAAAACCCAGATAACGCGGGCCTTGCCTGCAATTTTCGCCAGCATGCCATTATAACACCTCGATATAATGGAGCATCTCTACCCAACTTCCCGCATTTTCGCACCCCTGCACTTCCGCCCGGGGCTTGTGATACGACGGGGGTGGCGGTGATACCAGTGGTGAAGGAGAGGATAAAAATTTCCCCCAATCCTACCACAAATTTACTCAATATTGAGGGTATTGATGAAGTAACAATAAGCAGTATTGAGGTCTTTAGCTTGGCAGGTCAAAAATTGATACAGCTCAATAATAATAAAGAAAGACAATACACTCAAGTTGAAGTAGGGCATTTAGAAGCCGGACTTTATATTTGTAGAGTAATTACTACAAATAACGAAATTCATAGCTTCAAATTCTCTGTCATAAAATAGTTTCACTCATAGCCGGTTCCACCTTTGTGGAATCGGCTTTTAATTCCTTAAAAAATATGAGAAAGCTAATTTTTATGTTATTGCTAAGCTTTTCGCTTTATGGCCAAAAACAAGATAATATCTGGCCAATGGGCTACATAGGTGACACCGCAGCTGGTGCATGTAATTATTATATTGATTTTACAGACAGCTTTGATGTTTTTCCAACCTGTTTGGGAGTTGAGTTATTTCAAATGGGAAATTCTGCCATTAGTGATAGCACAGGAAATTTACTGTTTTATACGAATGGTTGCTTGGTTGCTGACAGCAGTCATCAGATCATGAATAATGGAACAGGTATAAACAATAATACCAATGCCTGGTATAATGATAATGGCTATCCTGCCAAAACGCTGATTATGCCAAAACCTAATAGCCCAAATCAATATTACCTTTTTCACTTAGAATATACAACATTTTCTGATGGCCAAATAAATAGCGTGTTTCCAAGATGGTTCAATTATTCTATTATTGATTTGTCGGAAAATAATGGATTGGGGGATGTAATATCAAAGAATATAGTATTGTTGGATGATTCTATTGGGGGGGGGGGGACTCAATTGACTGCCTGCAAACATGCCAATGGAGAGGATTGGTGGATTCTTTTGCCCAAATATACCAGTAATGCTTATTATAGGTTTTTGCTCACCTCAGATAGCCTTTACGGACCTTTCAGGCAAGAGGTCGGTTATAGTTTCAGTTGGATTGATTGGAGCGGTCAAGATATTTTTTCGCCGGATGGAAGTCTTTATCTGCGTTATGACCCACAAAATCAGGCACATTTATATGGTTTTAACCGCTGTAACGGAGAATTAAGCTATCGACAACAGATAAATGTCCCCTCTAACAGCAATGCAGGCGGTGCCGCTATTTCGCCCAATTCCCGTTTTTTATACATTGGCAATGATACCATCGTTTTTCAATATGATTTGCAGTCAGCAGATATTAATGCAAGCAGGGTAACCGTTGTGATTTACGATGGTTTTCAGTCGCCTTTTCAGCTTGCTACCAATTTTTGGCAGATGCAATTGGCTCCGAACGGAAAAATTTATTGCGTAGCCTCTGGAAGTACCGACCGACTCCACGTCATAGAAAACCCAGATAGCGCCGGCCTTGCCTGTAATTTTAGGCAGCACGCCATAACTTCTCCCTTCTGTTGTAATGGTATTTCCCTCCCCAATTTCCCGCATTTCCGTACCCCTGCGCTAGCGCCTGGGGCTTGTGATACGACGGGGGTGGCGGTGATACCAGTGGTGAAGGAGAGGATAAAAATTTCCCCCAATCCTAGCCATAATGGCAGTTTCAACATAGCATGGCAGGGTGCAGCAGACAGGGTGCAGGCATATGATATGCTTGGGCGTTTGTGTTATGAAAAAGTACTGCCGGAATATGCACAGGAATCGGAGCTAGATACTTTTTTAGGCAAAGGAATCTATCTTATTGTGTTGAAAAATAATGGGAATTTGGTCGGGAGAGAGAAAATTGTTATATTGGATTGATGATGAATTTTCCAAAATGCCGCTCCTACGGAGCTCTTTTTCTATTTTTCGCCTTCGCTACAAAAATATCGCCCCGATGGGGCTGAACAATTTCCGTTCCCAGTTTAAAACCCTGGGTTCCAGTGGTACTAAAATCCAGCAAGCCATTGATTTTTTTAGCTCAGTAGCCTAACACTACAAAAATGGAGCTACGATAGGATTCGCTACAAACCCTGAAGGGGTGACAAGATTATAGCAGCAAAGCTGCGTTGAAAAGAACCCCAGAAGGTTGACATTTTTGAAATATGGCACTATTTTAATTTTGAAATCAAAAGGTCCAAACCCAAATCAAGCCCAAAAACATATAAATTTTTAAAAATGCACTTTGTTTAGCAAATTGAGATTTTGTACTGTATCGTAATATTATTCCAAACATAAAAAAGGTTGGAATCAACAATAAAAATAGCCAATAACTCATTGCAAAACTATCGGAGAGATTCAAACCAATAAATAAATACCGGGCAGCAATTATTAGTGAAATGAGCAACAAAAAGTTTATAATAAATAAAATTGATCTAATATAAAACATCGGTAAAATAACAGCCAAGGTACCTGCTCCATGAGCCTCATCACCGGCTTTATCCTCCAAGTCTTTGACAATTTCCCTAAATAAGGTCGTCAGAAAAGCAAAGCCGCAGTAAGAGATATAAAAAACAAGTTGCTTTTCCGTTAAATATAACTGATAATATAAAATCAATTCAGCTACAACTGCGGCAGAGAGCAAAGCAACGGTAAAATTACCCCAAAAGGCTGTTTTTTTCAAATAGGCAGAATATAAATATAAGAGCAGAATTGCAGACAAATAAATTAGAATAATACTTATATTAAATAGATAAACAGCTAATAATAAAGCAGTAATATTTAAAATTATATAAATATTTAAAGCATTTTTTTTGCTGATTGATTTGCCGATATACAGTTTATCGGGCTTATTGATTTTGTCAATTTCTTCATCGTAGATATCATTGATGAGATAGCCGGCGGCAGTGATAATCATTGTTCCGCAGCAGAGAATACAAAATTCGCTGATGATTTGTAAAATAGTTTTCTCGGTAATATACGGCAGGCTCAGTTTGTACCAAAGTGAAAACTGTGTAAATGCCAAAAGCAGGAGATTGACTGGTCGGAAAATCCTAATCATAGCCAATTAAATAACTATATCGAGGTCGAACCAGTTAGCCTGTACGCGCATAACTTTTTCCAAAAGATCCCGAACACAGCCTTTGCCGCCATCGAATGGAGATACATACTGAGAAATAGCCTTTATTTCATGTACAGCATCTTTGGGACAGGCAGGAAGATACACCAGGCGCATAGGCAGGTAATCGGGAATGTCATCACCCATGTAGGCAGCTTTGGCAGGATCAATTCTTTTGGTATTTATCAATTCCCGAAAAATAATCCCTTTTTCCTGCGCATCCATGAAGATATTTTCCTTCGGAATGCCTAAATTCGTCAGTCTGATCAGTAATCCCGGAGATTTGCCGCCAGTAATAATGAATATCTGATAACCTTTGCTGTTAGCCTGTTTGATGGCTAATCCATCTTTGATGTTCATTGTACGCAACAAACTTCCATCCTCCTGTACCAATACGGAACCATCGGTTAAAACACCGTCAACATCAAAAATGAAAGTGCTGATATCCTGAAGTTTATCCAAAAAACTCATGCAGTTTTTTAATTAGTGTCCCCCGCTTTTGGGCGCAGGTACATTTTGAAGCAATTCTATACCGAGCATTTCTTCAAAAATTGGATGCAGCAGGAAGAAAGAGGCTGCGCCCACCAGAAAGCCAACAAGGGCAATCCAGGTAATGTTTTTCATATACCACATGAAATCAATTTTTTCCATCCCCATAGCAGCTACGCCTGCAGCTGAACCGATAATGAGCATCGATCCGCCTGTGCCTGCCGAATAGGCCAGGAAATGCCATACTTTGTGGTCTGTAGCAAACTCAGTGAGAGAATACATACCCATTGCAGCAGCCACAAGCGGTACATTATCAATAATTGCTGACCCAATTCCAAGTATTAACACTACTATATCGGTACCGTTAACGCCGGGTAGATATTCTGTTGAATTAGGCAATGCAGTGTCCATGATTTTTGCAAAATTCGATAAAATTCCTACCGATTCCAACGCTGCAACAGCCATAAGTATGCCCAAAAAGAATAAAATACTGGAGGTGTCGATACGGGATAGTGCATGTCTTGCAGTAGAAGAGTTATGGTGATTGTGAAGGTTTTCTTCAGGGTGGATATATTCAGAAATCAGCCAAACAATACCTAAGGAAAACATAATTCCCATATAGGGTGGCAAATGAGTGACTGTTTTGAAAATTGGTACAAAAAGTAGTGCTGCAACTCCGGCCACAAACATGATTGTGCTGCCTTTCGGTAATTTTTTTTGTTCAATTATATCTTCAAAAACTTCACCCTCGGGTCTTGCTATTGTTCCTTTCATAGAAGGCATTTGACTGACGATGAGCACCGGTACAAGCAGACAGAGCAGAGATGGAATAAAAAGCATTACAATTAATGGTACTGTAGAAATTGAATTGTTTATCCATAGCATGGTGGTGGTTACATCTCCGATAGGAGACCAGGCACCGCCGGCATTGGCCGCAATAACAACCAGGGAAGCATAGTACCAGCGTTCTTTCTGTGTAGGGACCAGTTTTCGCAAAAGCGAGATCATTACAATGGTTGTGGTCAAATTATCGAGCACAGCTGAGAGGAAAAAGGCCAGAATTGTGATAATCCAGAGCAATTTTGATTTTTTCTGAGTTTTAATCTTTCGGGTTATCACACTAAAACCTTGGTGCAAATCTACCAATTCCACTATAGTCATGGCACCAAGAAGGAAAATGACAATTTCTGCTATTTTACCGACATGATGTAAAAGTGTAGGCTCCATTTCTACCGTTTGTCCAACATGGTCAATGAGCGGAATCTGTCCCATCGCTATTACTGTCCAGCAGAGAATAGCCATTAAAAGCGCAGGAACAGTTTTATCGAGTTTAAGCGGATGTTCCAAAACTATAGATAAATATCCCAAAACAAAAATTACGATGATAATTGCAAACATAATTGCTCCATATAAATTTAAAAATAAAAAAATAAGGCTAAAGTAATACTAAAAGGCTATTTCAATGAATGTATCCGGTCCTTTATTGATTATTTATTATTAACTTTTAGTTTTTGTCCTCCGGAAAAGCTTTTGCTTTACTGTCATTCTCTACAATCAGGAAAAGTGTACCCAATCTTTTGTCCAAAGACATCAGCGGAGCGCTAAGAAAATATTGTCGGTTCTTGAGGTCAAAAGTGACTTCGTTACGGCTCAGGTAGGAACTGTCATAAAGTTCGGTAAACCTCATTTTTTCATGTTTCTTATTGCTTGCTACAGAAATTATTTTGCTCGATTCCTCCACCAGAAAAACCTCCACAACTTCAGTATTTTTAACCAATTCAGTGAAATACTGATCAATTTCATCTTTATTTTGGCGAATGACCGCTGCGCGGACTGCCCAAGCGAAGGTCTGCATGGTCAATCGGAGTTTGTGTTCTGCGCTATTTAGTAATAATGACCGTGTGGAGTCTTCTGTTTTCTGTTTGTTGCCGTCAATTTCCCTGTCAGCTTTTGTGGCGACAGTTTTATTGTCAATAAACCAATACAGATTGCTGATAATCAGTATTAATGTAAGTGTGTGGTATCCCCAATTCTTCTTAAAATGTGCTGCCCAAAATGCTGTGTTAGGATCAGCATTTTTTTGAGTGTTGACGGGCGGAATTTCGTTAGCCATAATTTCTCTAAGTCTTTGTAAGGGCTCATAATGTTTACTGACATCAAAATAAAGCATATCTTATTGTAATTGTTAAAAACTTGCCTACTTTTTATCGTTTTTTTTGAAAGCTTTGAATATCTTTGAAGATGTAGGAATAGCGAAAACACATCTCCAAACAGCAATTTTAGGATTATTATTTGTTTTTACATTTTTAAGCAAGATAACTGTTCCGAAATACTAAAGCTTGTGTTTGGCTAACATAAACATAAAAGCTGATATCTACTGTTTGCAATACTCAAGAATTAAAAAATTAAAAACATCATGGCAAAGCAAACCCTAAACCCCACTGAAAAGCTATTCAAAAAAGCCAGAAAACATAACTGGGATAATGGTTACAAAAAGTTGTATGCCATTTTGGAAGATGAAAATTGTGATAAAGGTACAGCATTGATGATGTATTGGCTTTCATGCCCTCAGTTTTTCACACAATATGCCAATGCCGCAGAATGTCCCGGCTATAATCGCGATAATTATTTATTTGTTAAACATATTGAAAAAATATTTCCTTCTATTCAAAAAGAAATCATTTCGTATAGCCCGAAGGCTGATGGTAGAATTGGAAGAGAAGAAGAAATAATAAAAGACCCTATTCCTGCTTTAATGTATGAAGATACTAAGGGGACAATTCCGTTTCAGGACATCAACATTTATGGCTAAAAAGTTTGAGAAAACGTTTATTCATTTTATTTAAATGGATTTCAATATTAAGAATATGACAAAGACTTTGCGTTTAGGTTTTGTAATGGGAGGAGGTGTGTCATTGGGTACTTTTTCGGGTGCAGCACTCTCGGAAGCTATCAAACAACTGATCATTCATGGAAAATATGAAACAGGGAAAAAAGATATTTCAGGAAATCAGGAATATCGTCACTACGACCGTGTAGAAATTGATGTTTTTAGCGGCGCCAGTGCCGGTGCCATCTCACTTGGCATTATGCTGAGGGTTTTAGCCAATCATCAGGATAAATACAAAATGCTTGGGTTTGGCAGTTATGCAGATATGCGGGCCATGCTCGAAAAGAAAATATTGGGACAATTTGGCGAAGCAGCCTACAAACTTAAGCATGAAAATGCTGAAAAATATGAGTGTTTAATCGCTGCACAGGCAGTACAGGAATTTCAGGAAAAAATCTGGGCAAAAGAGGTAGATCTTAACCGTTTACTCGGGACCGGCCCACATCAGAAAGATCTCTCCAATAATTCAGGTCTGCTCGACCGCAATGTGGTTGACAATCTGGGTAAGAATTATTTTCACTTTGAAACTATGAGCGGTCGACTGAACAATAAAGTTATGCTCGCCGATCGTGTACTGTTTGCCTGTACTTTGTCGAATTTGAATTTTATTATTAAAAAACATAAAATTCCTGAACTGAAAGTAGATAAATCTCCATTCCTAAGGGCATTGAATGATACGGCAATTGACCGTGTTCACAGTGAACTAAGAGTTTTTGACTTAAATTTTGGTGAGATAAATCCGGCAACAGTACCCTATTATCCGTTACGTTGGGTTCAGTACCATCAGGGAGATGATATGCATTTTGATCAGTATGACAATAATGGCAATATTTATCCAAAAACTATCAGAAATATAGAACTGAACGATGTTTGGCGCGAAATTGCAGCCACTGCCATAGCTTCAGGTGCCTTCCCCTTTGCCTTTGAACCTGTAGTACTCAACCGTTACCGACATGAGTTTGCTCAAGATTGGCCGGAAGAGCTGAAAGGCAGAGATAAATATTCATTTACATATGTCGATGGTGGAACCTTTAACAATGAACCGATTCGAGAAGGACTTCGTCTAGCCACTTACATTGATAATATCAATAATCATGTAGATTTTGACAGGGTTATCATTTTTGTGGATCCGTTGGTAGGAGAGATGGAAACTCAATTCAGAGTGAATGTTCACGATGATTTGGGCGTTAGCCGTTCTTTCCTGAGCGGAAAAGCCAAAGTTGCGCCAAAATCAACTTTCATGAGACTGCTCAGCAAGGTTCCGCATATGTTGGCAGCTATACTGAATGAAGCGCAGGGAATTGAGCTGAACAAGATTTCCTCTGTGATGGAGCAGTTTGAGAACAGAAAGAAATTACGCGAATTTTACAAGACCTCAATTTCGGCACCAACTGATGACAATGCAGTTAAAACAATGCGGGATTTTGTGATCAATGAGTTGGATAGAATTCG